>JAQBPH010000107.1:0-4902 GCA_028287625.1 Chloroflexota bacterium
TCCTGCTCGATGCCATCCGGCAGGTCGTCGTCGCCCACGGCGGGACGCGCATCTCCGACCCCGCCGCCTTCCGAGCGGCGGTGGTGGCGCAGATCGGCAGGGCGGACTGGAAGGGCACGATCGGCGAGACGAGGTTCGACGCCAGGGGCGACACCCTGCACCGGGCGTTCACCATCTACCAGGCCACCGGCGGCAGCTGGGTGGGGCTCCAGACCGTCACCGCGAAGGGGGGCTGACGCCGGCTCCGGGGACGGCCGTCGGTCAGCTCACGGGGGTGGGGTGCGGACCGGCAGCGCTGTGGGCCGGTCCGAGCCGGTGGCGCGCAGCAGCTCCTCCACGACGTGCTGCAGCTCGCATGCGAGGCTGCCGCCGAGCCGCTCCCGGTAGATGTCGTCGAGGAGGCAGTAGTACGCGAGCGTCCCGTCCATGGGCACGGAGAACCGGTCGAAGACGGCATCTCCCACCTGACGGTGGTCGGCGAGGATGGCGCGGGCGTTGTGCAGCTTGTCGGCGGCACTGACCCGCAGCACGCCCTCCGGCGCAGTCTGGAGAAGGTCGATGTACGCCTGCTTGCGCTGGTGCCAGGGCGGCTTGGGATGCTGGTCGGTGTCCGAGCACGCGTCCACGATGTCCGCGACCGCGTCGCCGAAGCGCCGCCGGATGCTGGCCAGGGTCTCGGCCCCGCCCTGGTCCTCGACGGCGTCGTGGAGCAGTGCGGCGATCACCTCGTCCTCGGTGCCACCGTTCTCCATGACGAGCGAGGCGACGCCGAGGAGGTGGCCGATGTACGGGATGGGCGTCGCCTTGCGGGTCTGTGCCCAGTGCAGCCGGTTGGCGAGGACGAGAGCCTCCTCGAACCGCGACCCGCCGCCGACCTGAAGGGACGACTCGAGCTCTTCGCGGTCTCGCGGCGCGCCCGCGAGGGTGTCGCCCGTGACCGGCCGGATCCCGGGGACCAGTGCGGGGTCGTCGGCGTTTCTGCTGTCGGTCATGGCAGCACGGTACCAACGCTCCGCCGTCGACGGCACGAGCAATCGAGCGACATCATCGGCGAAGTCCAGCTCTTCAGGGCAGGACATGCAGGTCCTGCACGCTTCCATCAAAAAGGACTGTGTCCGGGCGAAGGAGATCTCGAGGGATCGTGAAGCTCAGGCGGCGACCGACCTGGCGCCAGGGCGAGTCGGGCGTGGGTTTTTCGCTGTGATGGATGGTGAGCGCCTCGGGACGGAGACGTTCGGGCTCCACGACGGCCAGTTGTGTGGCGTCATACGAGGCAAAGGAGCCGTCATCGAAGTGGTCGTGAATGGCATCCGGAATGTACTGACGTACCGTCGCAATGACGTGCACCGGAACGGTCGCGCTCATCAGTAATACTTCCAGCCGGTGATGTCCTTCTCTCCCTCATACCGGCGACCGGTCCTCGTCCTCCCCATCGGATTATAGTGCACGGACCCTTCGATGTCCTTTCGGATGGCGTCCTCGTCCACGGTTCCGTCCTTCTTGCGCCAGGAGGGTTTCGCTGGAGGCCAGCCGCGTCTGATCAGGAAGAGTTCCTCCTCGACACGAACGGCGATCTCCTGCTTCAGATAGTCTTTGACCTTGCTCCTGACATGGCCGGTTTCGTGGAACAGGGTGCCTGCCGCCTCCTGAGGCGGTAGATCCTCGCGAATCCGGATCACCTTCGCCGTCGTGTTGGTGTTGCCGCTCAGCCCGCGAAGCTCTACTTCCTCCTCCCGCCCGTCGGCATCGTACTTCCACGTGTCGAAGGCCTTCTCGAAGCTCTTGACCTGGTAGCCGTTGCCGAGCAGGGTGGCAACGACCACCGTATTGTCGTCGCTGCCGAAGAGCTTCATGAGCTGGTCAGCCGTCCACGCCCTCTGCACGACCGTTCCGCCCCCGGCGCCATGGATCGGCGAGGTGACGTCGGCGAGCGCCTGGACCGCCCGGACGGGCGCCGGCGACGCTGGCTGATGGAGCAGATGAGCGACGGCTGCGTTTCCCACCAGGCGCTGGAGGGCGAAGGTCAGGTGGGTGGTCAGCGTCTCGGGCTGGTCGAGTCTCGGTGCTCCCACATGGGGAGCCGCAGCGAATCGCTGGGCGGAGCTCCGACCCGTGTTCGGCGAGGCGGCGGTGGGCTTCCCTGCGTCGTCCTCGAGCCTCACTTCTGCTCCGCTCTTCCTCGTCCTGCTCGTGATCCCGCCGACCGTGCGGACGCGGACATCGTCCGACCACGACGCGACGTACCTCTCCAGCGTGGTCCACCCTGCTCCTGCGGTCCAGGTCCAGAGCTGAGCCGTTCCGGCCACGATCCGTTGCCCGGGGGGGCAGGCCGTGCGGGCAGGCCCTTCGGGCAATTTCCGCGGCGACGCTTGCCGACCTGCACGTGCCCGATGCAGGATTGCGCGCAGGGAGGCACCAGCTGACATCCGAGCGATCCTCGCTGCAACGCGCACCGGACCCGGGCGGGCCGGATGCGACCGGGCCAGCCCCCGCACTCTCGCCCTCGTCCGTGAGGGCCGAGTCGTGGAGGTCGGTGCAGCGATCCTCGGCCCCGCGGCGACCGGCCGGAACGGTGTCGACTGGGTCCCGTCGCCTGGAGGCTGGCGTACAGGCCGGCGCCATGTTGTGGGGACTCCAGGCAACAGCGGGGAACCGAGCGGTGTGCGAGCTGCTCGCGGCACGCTCCCCGACCGTACAGAGGGGTGCAACGAGCAGTAAGGCGGCAGCCAACCCCCGCCCGGCGCCGTGGAGGGAGAAGCCGTGGAGCAACATCCTCAACGCGATCGGCAAGCACGACAGAGCCGAGTCGGAGGCGATCATCGATTACCTCCGGTCTCTGCCCGAGCAGGGTGAGGAGATCCTTGCGCGGGCGAAGAGGGAGATCGACAGGGAGGGGCAGCAGCCCATCGAGCGCTACGTGTATGCGCTGCGTGAATCCTTCGGGTTGGTGAGGCCACGGATGCCCGACGTGGGTTTGGCCGACCTGCCGACGCTGCGGCAGGCGCTCAACGACGAGCATTTCTTTCTCATCTTCCACGAGAGGCTGGTGGCGAAGCGACCGACGTCGAGGGGCTTGACCTTCAGCGCCTTTCATGGCGGAGGGTCGTGTGAAGAGATCGCCGAACACCTGGAGGCGATGCTCCCTCGAGGAATCGCCCCAGCGATCGTCCATTGGAAGGGTTCCAGGAGCGCAGTCCTGTCACTGGTGGCGTATGTCGGCAGGGAGCAGGTCTCTTTGGAGGACATGAACCACGCCTTCATCCGTGTCAGGCTTCAGGATCACCCGGTGATCGTGGACGCCGCGTGGCGCCAGTTCGTCATTGCGTATGTCGCGGATCGCGGGTCGGGCAACGACCGGGAGCGCTTCAAGAACAAGGTCTTCCGTGACACGCCGCGCATCTTTGTCGGGACGTTCGACGACCTGCAGGCGGTCCTGGCAGAGGTCTTGGGTTCGTGGAAGGGGGGTGGTGCGTTCAAGCTCGATGATCTGCTCGCGATCTGGCGGGCGTCGTAGCGCCGCTCGGCTTCCAGCGCGCTCCATGTCCCACCGTGGATCGTTGCCCATGGTCGTCACCACCGTCGATAGGGGAGGAACCTGCCGTCGAAGGTGACGACGACACGGTCACCCTCGGCGTGCCGGCGAAAGCCGATGTCGATGGTGAGGTCGCTCGCGCTCATGATCCCGTCCCCGAACTTCTCCTGGATGACCGCCCGCAATGCGGGGCCGAAGACCTGGAGGATCTGGAAGAAACGGTAGAGGAGAGGATCGGACGGGACGTCACGGCCGACGGAGCCTCGGGAGCGGAACTCCTCGATGGCGGCGGTCACCTCGCAATCCAGACCGAGGAGCTCGCCCAGCCGGCGGGCGTCCTCCGGGTCCAGGGTCGCCTGTCCGAGCAGGGCGGCGGCCAGCCAGACCTCACGCACTCCGAGGTGGACGGCGATCTCCTCGAACGACATCCCCTTCGCCCGCTTGGCGGAGAGGACGCATTCGGTGGCGGCTTCCCGGGTGATCATCGGGCCACTCCCGGTCCGGCGTGAGCGCGGCACCACCTCCGGTGGGGCAGGAATCTGCCGTCGAAGGTCACCACCACCCGGTCGCCGTCCGGATGCGGCGTGCGAGCGACGCCGAGGGTGAAGTCCATCGCGCTCATCACACCGTCGCCGAGCCTCTCCTCGATCACCGCCTTCATGGCCGGGCCGAACGTGCCGAGGATCTCGAAGAACCGGTAGAGGAGCGGATCGGGTGGGGGACCGGCGGAGAGATCGTCCCGGGAGGGAATCTCCTGGAGAGCCACCGTCACCTCGGGATCCAGCCCGAGAAGCTCGGACACCCGCTCGCTGTCCTCTCGATTCATGGTGGCGTGCCCCAGAAGGGCGGTGGCGAGCCAGACCTCGTGCACGCCGAGGTCGGCGGCCAGCGCCTCGAACGACAGCCCGGTCGCCCGCTTGGCGGCCAGAATCCGGTCGACGGCGGCTTCTCGAGAGCACATGGCGGCGCTCCTCCTACGAGGGGATGGCGCGGTCGTATCTGTTTCTGCCTCGGCTGGCAGCTTCACGCAGCGTCGACAGCAGCATCCATCCTTTCGTGCCGGCGATCGAGGGCGTGAGCCACTCTCGCAGCGGTCATCATGCATTGACGCCGGCCCCGGCATTCGGGACAGCCGGAGCCGGTGAAGATGCCCGGCACTTCTGCCGCCGGTCGAGGTTCGCGGCAGTTTCTCCACGGGGTGAGATTCGCGGGGGGCCGCTCTGCCGCCGGTTTTTACCGGGGGGAGGCTCCGCCTCCCCCCGGTCATGCCAAAGACATCGTGCGCTGGCGCGCCCGATGCCGTGGCATACCCCCCTCCGCGGCCGGACTCCCGGCCGACGCGCGCTTCGCGCGCTTTACGTGAAGGGTCC
>JAQBPH010000114.1:0-5275 GCA_028287625.1 Chloroflexota bacterium
TCGCCGGTGTGAAACCAGCCGTTGCGGATCGCGTCGGCGGTTGCCTCGGGCCGGTTCCAGTAGCCCTTCATCACGTTGGGCCCGCGCACCACGACCTCGCCGCGCTCGCCGGTGGTCACCTCCTGGCCGGCGTCGTCGACCAGCATCACGTCGGTGAAGAACGCCGGCAGGCCCGCCGAGCCGACCTTCTCCAGCGCCTCGTCGGCCGGCACCAGGGTGACGAAGGGGGCGGTCTCGGTGAGCCCGTAGCCCTGGGCGAAGGTGAGGCCACGCGCGCCGTAGAGGCGGATCAGCGCCTCGGGGACGGGGGCACCGCCGCAGATGAGGAAGCGGATGCTCGAGAGGTCGGCGCCGGCGAAACCGGGATGCTGCGACACGAACAGGAACATCGCGGGCACCCCGAACATCGTCGTCACCCGGTGGCGGGGGATGAGCTCGAGCACGCCGCCGGGGTCGAAGGAGCGCATCAGCACCACCTCGGCGCCCTTCATGAAGGCGATCAGCGGGGTGACGTTGAGCCCGCCGATGTGGAAGAGCGGAGCGCACACCAGGGTGATGTCGTCGACGCTGTTGTCGAACGCCAGGCTGCCGTTGATGTTGTTCCAGAGCAGGTTGCCGTGGGTGAGCATCGCGCCCTTGGGCCGGCCGGTGGTGCCCGACGTGTACATGATCACCGCCACGTCGTCGGTGGCCACCTGGTTGTCGAGGTCGTCGTCGCGCTGGTCGCGGAGCAGGTCGTCGAGCGCGCGCACCCCCGTCCGGGGGCTGCGGCAGACCAGCTCGCGGCAGGGGATGCGGTCGCGGATCTCGTCGACCGCGGTGGCGAAGGCCTCGTCGTGGATCAGGGTGTGGACGCCGGCGTCGCCGATGATGAAGGCCAGCTCGGGCGCGGTGAGCCGGAAGTTGAGCGGGACGAAGATGGCGCCGAGCTTGGCGGCGGCGAAGAGGGTGAGGAAGAAGTCCGGGTGGTTGAGGTCGAGGTAGGCGACCCGGTCGCCGTGGCTGACCCCCAGGGCGCGGAGCGCGTGGGCGAGGCGGTTGGCGCGCCGGTTGAACTCCGCGTAGTCCCAGCGCTCGTTTTCGAAGACCAGGGCCGACCGGTGGGGGGTGAGCGCCGCCCGGCGCGTGAGCCAGTAGCCGAGACCCGTGTCCATCGCCATCGGTCGCGCCCTCTGTCCCCTGGTCGACGGCCTGGTGGCCGCCGTCATTGTGATCAGGCCAGGTGGCCCCCGTCGACGAGGATCACGGCGCCGGTCACGTACGAGGCGGCGTCGGAGGCCAGCCAGAGCACCGGGCCGGCGATCTCGTCCGGCTCCGCGATCCGTCCCAGCGCGCTGCGCTGGAGGATGCGATCGCGGATCTCCGGGGTCTCCACCAGCATCCGGGCGAGGTCGGTGCGCACCACCCCGGGGGCGACCGCGTTGACCCGGACGCCCTGTGGCCCCAGGTCGCGGGCCAGCGAGCGGGTGACGCTGATCAGCGCGGCCTTGGAGGCGGAATAGGCGCCCATCCCCTGGTCGGGGGAGAGCCCGGCGATGCTGGCGAGGTTGACGACGCTGCCGCCGTGCTCGCCCATCCACGCCCGGACCGCCTCGCGGGTGAAGTTGAGCGGGCCCTTGAGGTTGACCTCGAAGGTCTTGTCGACGGCGCCCTCGCTGTGGGAGAGGAGGGGTCCGAACTCGGGGTTGGTGGCGGCGTTGTTGACGAGCACGTCGAGCCGGCCCCACCGCTCCATCACCTCCCCGACGACCCGGGCGGCGTCCTCGGCGCGGCCGGCGTGGCCCGGGGCCGACATCGCCTCGCCGCCCCGCTCCTCGATCTCGGCGACCACCGCCGCGCAGGCATCCTGCTTGCGCGACGACACCGCCACCCGCGCCCCCGCCTCGGCGAGCGCGAGGCTGACGGCGCGGCCGATGCCGCGGCTGCCCCCGGTGACCAGGGCGACCCGCCCGGCGAGCGAGAAGCGATCGAGGATGGACAGGGGCGCGCCTCCTGGTGCGGGCGGTCCCGCCGGGCCCTCAGGTGCGTGAGGTGATCGAGGGATGATAATCGCCGGTGCATGAGCCTTCTTCGCAGGATGCGGGCGCGCCGGCCCCGGGGGGTGCCGGTGACCGCCGGCCGGCTGCTGATGGCGTCGGCGCTGGTCCTCCTCACCACTCTCCTCCTGCTGCGCGTGCCCGCGGTGGCGATCACCAGGGACGCCGCCTCCCAGGTGTGCGTCGGCCCGGTGCCGGTGGGCGGCCCCTGCACGACCAGCACCTCCTCCACCACCAGCTCGACGCGCACCACCACCGAGTCGAGCGCGGACTCGACATCGACCACCGGGACCCAGGACGAGACGACCACCTCGGCCACCGAGTCGCCGTCGGGCGGCGCCACCACCCCCCCGGTCACAGCGCCGGGCTCGACCGGCCGCCCCGCCGCCGCCTCGCACTTCCCGCCGCCGCCGCCGCCGCTGCCCCCGGTCTCGCCGGGGACCGCCCCGGTCGCCCCCGAGGCGGTGGTGCAGCGGATCGTCATGGTGCCGGCGGCGCCGGGCCCGATCGCTCCCGGTGACACCGTGGAGGTGCAGGCCACCCTCGAGGCGCAGCGCGGCACCGACATCTTCGCGGTGCCCGACATGCCTGTCGTCTTCACCCTCGTCGCCGCCTCCGGCGGCGGCGCCGCCGTGATCCCCGCCCGGGTGAGCAGCGGCGACAGCGGCGTGGCTCTGGTGCGGGTGCGCACCGCCGACCTCGCCGGCGACACCGTGGTCAGCGCCACCTCGGGCACCGCGAGCGCCCAGCTGGTGCTCCACACCGACCTTCCTGTGAGCGCCGGGGCCCGCGTCGCCCCGCCGGGCACCGCCGGCGCGAGCTCCGGGTCGGGAGGTGGTCACCGCCTCGTCTGGGCCGGCGTGCTCGCCGCCGCCGGTGTCCTCGGCGCGGCGGCGCTGGGCCTGACCTCGCGCCGGCGACGTGGGATAAGCGTATAATCACACTGTCACATAGTCGTACCAGTGGAGGAGCCGAGTGGCCGTCACCCGCCGCTGTCCGCGCTGTGCCCGGTGGCACGCCGTGCTGGAGCCCTGCGGGCCCCGTGCCGTGGATCTGAGCGCCTGGGTCGCGGGCACGCTGCACCAGCAGCGCGAGGCCGACCGGTCCGAGAGCCGCGCCATCGCCCGCTTCCGCGGTGATCGGCGGCCCGCCGCGTGACCGGGAGCCGCCTCCCGGTCAGACCGCCGGAGCCGGCCGGGTGGACCTGCGCCGCCGCCGGCGCATCCGCTCGGCCACCTGCTCGGCGCCCGGGGGAAGCCCTCCGGGATGGGCGCACGCGGAGCGGTACCCGCGCCCGCTCGGCTGGTGGCCGAGGTGACCGCAGGTGATCCCGTCGGGCTCCGGCGTGGGGAGTGGTTCGGGCCGGAACCACCGCACCACCTCCCGCCGCATCGCCACCGGCCGGAAGCCGGGACACGCTCGGACGGCACCGCCGTCGAGGGCGGCGAGGGCGCACGGGGGCAGGGTCAGACGGGCGGATGGCCGCATGCGGGATCCCCTCCGATATTAACTTATAGTTACGGTATCAAAAGTTATCCACAACATGCCAGGGGGCGGTCCGTCCGCCGCCGCTATCCGCCCGGTGGCCGCCCCGATCGGAGCCGGCCGTCGGTGCCCTCGCGCAGCGCCGTCTCCACCTCGCCGAGGTGCGCGAAGCCGGCGTTCACCAGGGCGCTGACCAGCCGGCTCCGGGAGACCCGGCCGTAGGCGTAGTTGAGCCGCCGGCTCTCCTGGTCGATGCGCTCGGCCATCCGCTGCGGCAGATAGACGGTCAGCCGGGCGCCCGGCGGGTCGGGGGGCGACCCGCTCACCCGTCCGCTCGGTGGCGCAGGAAGCGGTCGACGGCGATCCGCTCCGCGAGGTCGGCGATGCGCCGCTCCTCGGGGCTGCCCGCGGTCCAGGCGGCGAGCGCCCCGCAGGCTCCGCAGGACCGGGCCATGGTGTGGGCCCGACCGCACTGCTGGCAGGGGGGAACGATCATCTCGCCACCTACACTGATTAGTAAGTTGTGATAGTATGACTATACACTGATCGCACCTGGGACTGCGCGGGGTGGCCCAGGGCGATCGCTCATCGTGGAGGCCTCGACATGGTCCCGGTCCTGCTCTTCCTGCTCCTGGTCGCGTTGCTCTTCGGAGCCGGAGCGGCGGTTCACACGCTGTGGTGGATCGCGATCATCGCGCTGGCGGTCTGGGTGGTGGGCTTCCTCGCCCGGCCCTCCGGCGGCCGCTGGTACCGCTGGTAGCAGCGGTCCCGGCTCAGTTCGGGGAGAACGCGCCCGTGGGTGCGTCGCGCCGCGCCAGCATCTGGTCGAGCAGCACGGCCTCACGCCGGAGCAGCGCCAGGCAGCCGCGCAACCGCTCACGGGCCGCGTCCATCTCCAGCAGCTCCTGCCTGCGGGAGACCTCGACCTGGAGGGTGGCGGCGACCAGGTAGGAGAGCAGCTCGGGGTCGTCGGGCAGCTCGATGCCGGCCGGATCCTGCCCGGCGAGCTGCCGCAGGGTGTCGGCGTAGGCGCGGAAGGCGGTGACCACCTGCCGGGTCAGCTCCGTGGAGACACGCTCGCCGCCGTCGGCGTCCTGGAGGTACTCGACCTCACCCACGAGGTAGGGCTTGCGGGTCGAGACCCCGACCACGCGGAAGCGCGAGGCGCCCACCACCAGCAGGTTGTAGCGCCCGTCGTCGAGCTTCTCGACCGTGCGCAGCTGCGCCAGCGTCCCCACCGGGTGCGGCGTCGCCGGCCCGAACGCCTCCACCCCCTCGCGGATGGCGACGACGCCGAAGCTGGTTCCCTCCTCCTCGCAGTCGCGCATCATCTGCCGGTAGCGGTCCTCGAAGATGTGCAGCGGCAGCGGCATGTGCGGAAAGAGAACCACGCTCAGCGGGAACAGCGGGATCTCGACAGCCATCCCGACGGAGTGTAGTGCACTGTGTCGTTCGTGTCCGTGCGTCGTTGAAGATCTCGGGCCGTGGGCCGCTCTGCCGCCGGTGGGGATACCCGGCTGTTCCGCCGCCGGGGAGATGCCCGGCTGTTCTGCCGCCGGTGGAGATGCCCGGCAGTTCTGCCGCCGGTGGAGATTCGCGTGGGGCCGCTCTGCCGCCGGTTGAGGTACGCGGCAGTTTCTCCACGGTGTTTTTACCGGGGGGAGGCTCCGCCTCCCCCCGCTCATGCCAAAGACATCGTGCGCTGGCGCGCCCGATGCCGTGGCATACCCCCCTCCGCGGCCGGACTCCCGGCC
>JAQBPH010000115.1:0-12948 GCA_028287625.1 Chloroflexota bacterium
GTCGACGCCATCCAGCGTGCCCACGACCAGGCCGCCGGCCACCTCGTGCACCTCTCCACCAGCCTCGACCAGCCCTACATCCTGGCCCTCTTCGTGCTCCGTCCCGACCCCCGCGACTACCTGCGGCGGGGGCTGGCGGCGGTCGGCGCACGGCTCACCGCGCCCGACCGCATGGGCGACGACACGCGCGCCGGCGACCTGCTGCTGCTCGCCCCCGGTGACCGGCCGCCCCCGGGCGCGCAGCCGCTCTTCGAGGAGGTGGCGACGGTGGGCTCGCCGGTGATCACCGTGGTCGGGCCGGAGAGCAGCAGCGCGGTGCTGGTCCAGGTCTACCGCCGCTGAGGGTGCGAGGACGGCGTTTCCCGCCTCGCTGCTAAGGTGCACACAGGGACCTGTGGACAGGGGAGCGAGGGCATGATCGACGTCGTCATCGTGGAGGCGGTGCGCACACCGCTGGGCCGCGGCAACCTGAAGAACGGTGAACTCCGCGACGTTCATGCCGTCAAGCTCGCCGCCCACGTGCTGCGCGAGGTCATCGGGCGCGCCCGGCTCGACCCCGCCAGCGTCGACGACGTCATCTTCGGCTGCGTGATGCAGACCGGAGAGCAGGCGGTGAACATCGCCCGCCAGGCGGTGCTGCTCGCCGGCTTCCCCGTCGAGGTCCCCGCCACCACCGTCGACCGGCAGTGCGGCTCCTCGCAGCAGGCGGTGCACTTCGCCGCCAACCTCATTCAGGCCGGGGTCTGCGAGATCACCATCGCCGCCGGCGTCGAGAGCATGAGCCGCGTGCCCATGGGCGCCACCGTCATCCAGGGCCCGGGCACGCCCTTCCCTCCGGAGCTGCTCGAGCAGTACAACCTGGTCAGCCAGGGCGTCGCCGCGGAGATGATCTCCGAGGAGTTCGGCATCACCCGCCGCCACGCCGACGAGTTCGCCGCCGAGTCGCAGCACCGCGCGGCGCGCGCGCAGTCGGAGGGGCGCTTCGACCGCGAGATCGCCCCGATGGTGGTGGGCGAGAACGGCGAGGGCCACGTGGTCTCGCAGGACCAGGGCATCCGCCGCGGGACCACGGTGGACACCCTCGCCGCCCTGCAGGCGTCGTTCAAGCACGACGGCGTCTGCCACGCCGGGAACTCCTCGCAGATCACCGACGGCGCCGCCGCGCTGCTGCTGATGTCCGCCGAGAAGGCGAGGGAGCTCGGGCTCACTCCGCGGGCGCGCATCCGCTCCCAGGCGGTGGTCGGCGTCGACCCCGTGACCATGCTCAAGGGCCCCATTCCCGCGACGACGAAGGTGCTCGCGCGCGCCGGCCTGCAGCTCTCGGACATCGACCTCTTCGAGGTGAACGAGGCGTTCGCCCCCGTGGTCCTCGCCTGGGAGCGGTCGCATCATCCCGACATGGACCGGGTCAACGTCAACGGCGGGGCGATCGCCCTCGGCCACCCGCTCGGCGCCTCGGGGGCGCGGCTGATGACCACGCTGCTCCACGAGCTGGAGCGGGTCGACCGCCAGCTGGGGCTGGAGACGATGTGCTGTGGAGGGGGAATCGGCACCGCCACCATCATCGACCGGGACGTCTGAACGGTCTGCGCCACGGCGCGCCCCGACGCAACAGTGACGCCGCGGTGACGGGCGGTTCGCGAGACCGGAACACTGCGGCGACTGCGTCCGAGACCTCCGCAGACCCCGTGATATAGTCGGAACGCCCTCGACGGAACACTCCGTCGCCGCCCCTTTGCCCGGTTGCGAGATGAAGAAGGTTCTGATCATCGAGGACTATTACGCCCTCGCCGACATCGAGTCCCTGCTCTGCACGATGGAGGGATACGAGGTCAAGGTGGCGAAGTCCGGCGACGAGGGTCTGCTGCTGTTCGGCGAGTTCAGGCCCGACCTGATCCTCCTGGACCTGATGCTCCCCGGCGACCTCAGCGGCTCGCAGGTGCTCGAGCGCATCCGCTCCGAGCACGGCGACGAGCCCAGGGTGCTGGTGGTGAGCGCGCTGGTGAACGCCACCACCGCTCCCAAGCTCGAGGCCTACGGCAACGTCGAGACCCTGGGCAAGCCGTTCAAGATCAAGGAGCTGGCGGCGCGCATCCAGGCGATGCTCGACAACTAGCCGCTCAGGGCACACAGTCACAGGGTGCGCGCCGAACCTCCGCCTCCGCCCCGCCGCCGCGACTCCGAGCCCGTGCCCGAGAAGCCGGGCAGTCGCGCCGCATCGCCACGCCAGCGCTGCCCCTACCTGGAGCAGATCATCCGGGAGAGGGCGGGCCCCTTCGGGTGGCTGACCCGCTTCAAGGCCGACTGCCACGTCGACCGGCGCACCCACACCTGGACCGGCCGCCACCCGGTGCCGCCGTGCGTCAGCGACCCGCAGAGCTGTGCGCTCTACCGGCGAGAGCGCTCCGCCGAGGACCAGCGGATCCAGCGCTACCGGGACTGACCCCCAAGCTGTCAGGCGGGGCCCCGGCGCGGCATAGTCCGGGTTCCAGATGGACGTGTACATCTCCGTGAGCCTCGAGGGAGTGGCGGGCGTGGTCGAGCGCGCGCAGGTCGACGACGCCGGCGGCGGCCGCCCCTACCGCCGCGCCTGCGGGCTGATGACCGGCGAGGCCAACGCCGCCGCGGCCGGGGCGATCACCGCGGGCGCGCAGCGGATCATCGTCAACGACGCCCACGGCCGCATGAACAATCTCGACCTCGAGACCCTCGACCCGCGGGTGGAGTGCAGCGTCGGCTACCCCAAGCCCTTCGGCTCGATGGCGGGGATCACCAGCCGCTTCGGCGCGTGCTGCCTGATCGGCTACCACGCCGGCGCCGGCTCGGCCCCGGCGATCCTCGACCACACCCTCTCGCGGCGGATGTTCCGCGCGGTGCGCCTCAACGGCGTGCGCCAGACCGAGACCACCCTCAACGCCGGCCTCGCCGGCCACCACGGCGTTCCCGTGGTGATGGTGAGCGGCGACGAGGCCACCTGTGCCGAGGCGATCGCGGTGCTCGGGCCCAAGCTGCAGACGGTGGCGACCAAGGCGGCGTTCGGCAGCGGAGCCGCCTACTGCCTGCATCCGTCGGTGGCCCGGGAGCGCATCGAGAACGCCGTCCACGAGGGCATGACCCGGGCGATCGGCGGCGACGTCGAGCCCTACCGGGTCACCGCTCCGTACCTGCTCGAGTGCGACACCAGCACCACCCTGGCCGCCGACTACGCCTCCACCATCCCCGGCGTCGAGCGGACGGCGGGACGCACCCTGCGCTTCGCCGCCGACGACTACACCTCCGTCTTCCGCGCCCTGCTCACCATGTCGATGCTCGGCGAGCTGGTGCGCTGATCTGAGGGGAAGCAGCGGGCGACGGTGAGGCCTCCGGCGAAACGCCTCGCCGGCCCATCGCTCAGCGCACCCCGCGGGCGTGGTCGAGGGCGGGCTGCGCTCCCTTCGAGCGCATGGTGTCGACGAAGGCCTGCACCGCGCGCAGCGGGCGCAGCAGCAGGGTGAGCCTGACGATCTGCCCCCCGCCGGTGGCGAGGTGGAAGACCCCCTGGGCGGGCTCGTCCCCCACCGCCGCCTCGAAGACGAGGGCGTGGGTGTCGCCGTCCTGGCCGTGCAGCTCGTCGGTGACGTGGATGCCGTCCAGCGTCTGCATCGCCATGCCGGTGATCTGCGCCACCAGCTCACGGCCGGCGTAGTCGGTCGAGATCACCGCGGGGCTGTGCAGCACCACGTCCGCGGCGAACCCGGCGGTCGCGGCGTCGCGGTCCCCGGTCTCCAGGGCGGTGCGGAAGGTGTCGATCACGGTCATGTCCGGTCCTCCTGCGCGAGTGCGAAGCGGTCGAGGAAGCGCCCGGCGAGCGCCGGGTCGTCGGGCTCGTAGCGGATCCGGCCTGCGGCGGTCGCGTCGCTCACCGAGTCGGCGCCGAGGCGCAGCCGCAGCAGCGTGGCCGCCGACACCGAGACGGCGAGGTCGGGAGCGGCGGCGGCGGCCGTCCCGAGCGCGAGCCGGCCGCCGGTGAAGCGCAGGGTGAAGGTCCGCCCGTCGACGTCGAGGACGTAGGTCGCGTCCCCCGCGCCGGCGGCCTGGGGCCGGGCATGGGCGGCCAGCCCGGCGAGCACCGCCATCGCCGGGCTCACCGCCTCGTCCGCCGGGGGCGGATCGAGGTGGGCCAGTCCCCACCGCGCCAGCTCCGCGATCGCCGGCATCAGCCCCCGGCCGGTGTCGGTGAGCTCGTAGACGGTGCGGGCGGCGGGAGGCGGCAGCTCCCGGCGCGCCACCAGGCCATGGCCCTCGAGGTCGCGCAGCCGGTCAGCGAGGAGGTTGCGGGGGATCCCCGCCATCGCCGCGTGCAGGTCGGTGAAGCGCATCGGGCCCAGCAGCAGCTCGCGGACCAGGAGCAGGGTCCAGCGCTCGCCCACCAGCTCGAGCGTCCGTGCCACCGGGCAGTACTGGCCGTAGGATCGTCCGGTCACGGTACGGATCCTAGACTAGTTGGTACAGAAACTCAGACGGCGGCTGGTGTGGCGGCCCGGTGGAGGTCGAAGTAGCGGGCCTCGGGGTGGTGCATCACGAAGGCGACCGTGGACTGCTCGGGCACCAGCTGGGCGGCGTCGGTGAGAGTGACCCCCACGTCGGCGGCGGGGAGCAGCTCCAGGAGCACCCGGTTGCCCTCGAGGTCGGGACAGGATGCATAGCCGGGCGAGTAGCGGCGGCCCTGGTCGTCGCCGAGGCCGAGCTCCGTGCGGATGCGCCGGTGGACGTACTCGGCGGTGGCCTCGGCCATCTGGGTGGCGAAGCCGTGGACCCGGAGCATGTCGTCGTAGCGGTCCTCGCGCTGCAGCTGCTCCGACAGCTCGGAGGCGCGCGGCCCGGTGGTGGCGAGCTGCAGGGCGACGACGTCGCGCTCGCCGCCGGCCTCGGAGACCGGTCGGACGTAGTCGGCGAGGCAGAGCCGGTGCTGTGCGGGCTGGCGGGGGAAGGTCAGCCGGGCGACCACCCGCTCGGGGTCGTCGGGCGCGTAGAGGAGCACGGTGTCGCCGTCGGCCAGCGCCGGCCAGTAGCCGTACGCCGCCTGCAGGTCGAGGTGGCCCTCGCTCCTGGCCTCGGCGATGGAGCGCGCCAGCCGCGGCTCGAGCTCGGTGCGCAGCAGCCGCTCCCACTCCTCCGGGTCGCGGATGCCGCGGAACTGCCAGGACATCTTGAAGAGCGAGTTGCGGTCGATGTGGGGCACCACCTCGTCGATGGGGATGCCGTGCAGCACGCGTGCTCCCCAGAACGGAGGCGTGGGGATGGGCGCGTCGCGGCGCACCGTGCTGCGCTCCGCCACCGCCACCACCGGGGCGGCGGCGCGCTCGCGGGCCCGCCGCGCCTCGGCGTCACGGAAGCTCAGCGCCTCCTCGCGGATGCGCTCCAGCAGGGCGTTGCGGCGCGCCGGGTCGACGAGCTGGTCGACGGTCTCCAGCCCCTCGAAGGCGTCCTTGCAGTAGTAGACGCCGGGGTCGTACCCGCGGTCGCCGTCGAGCAGGAGGATGCGCCGGCCGAAGCCGCGGTTGATGGCGGCGCCGCCGATGATCACCGGGAAGCTCAGGCCACGGGTGTCGAGCTCGCGCACGCATGCCGGCATCTGCTTGCTGGTGCTCACCAGCAGCGCGCTCAGCCCGACGGCGTCGGCCTCCACCTCCACCGCCTTGTCGATGATGGTGTTGACCGGAACCTGCTTGCCGAGGTCGTGCACGGTGTAGCCGTTGTTGCTGAGGATCGTCTTCACCAGGTTCTTGCCGATGTCGTGGACATCGCCGTACACGGTGGCGAGCACCACCGTCCCCTTGGTGACCCCCTCCTTGCGGTCGAGGAACTGCTCGACGTGACCGACGGCGCGCTTCATCACCTCCGCGCTCTGGAGCACGAAGGGGAGGATCAGCTCGCCGGCGCCGAAGCGGTCGCCGACGTCCTTCATCGCCGGGAGGAGGATCTCGTTGATCACCGCGACCGGGCTGCGCTCCTGCAGCGCCAGGTCGATCTGCTCCTCGATCCCCTCCTTGCGCCGCTGCAGGATCTGCGCGTGGATGCGCTGCGGTGGCGCCATCCCCTCGAACGGGTCGGCGCGCTCCGCCTGCTGCTGCCCGCCGCTGTTCGCCTCGTAGAAGTTGATGAATTTTGCGAGGGCATCGGAGCGGCGGTTGAAGACCAGGTCCTCGGCGAGCTCACGCTGCTCGGTGGGGATGTCCGCGTAGGGGACGACATGAGCGGGGTTGATGATCACCGTGTCGAGACCGGCGGCGACGCAGTGGTAGAGGAAGACGCTGTTCAGCACCGGGCGCGCCGCCGCGGCGAGCCCGAACGACACGTTGCTCAGCCCCAGCGTGGTCAGCACCCCGGGCAGCTCGCGCTTGATCAGCCGGATGCCCTCGATGGTCTCGACCGCCGAGTCGATCCACTCCGGGTCGCCGGTGGCGAGGGTGAAGGTGAGGGCGTCGAAGAGAAGCTGGTGGGGCTGCAGGCCGTACTCGCCGCAGGCGATCTCGTGGATGCGCCGCGCCGCCAGCAGCTTGGTGTCGCGGGTCTTCGCCATGCCGCCGACGTCGGGCGAGTTGTCGATGGTCAGCGCGATCACCGCGGCGCCGTGGTCGCGCACCAGCGGCAGCACCGCGTCGCAGCGCCCGCGGCCGCTCTCGAGGTTGACGCTGTTCACCACCGGCCGGCCGGGATACGTCTCCAGCGCGGTGCGGACCACGTCGGCCTCGGTGGTGTCGAAGACCAGCGGCGCCTCGAGGCTCATCTGCAGCTTCCTGGTGAGCACCCGCATCTGGTCGGCCTCGTCGGTGCGCTCGGTGAGCGCCACCTGCACGTCGAGGGTGTGCGCGCCGCTCTCCACCTGCTCGCGGGCGATCCCGAGGATGCCGTCGTAGTCGTCGGCCAGCAGCAGCCGCTTCATCTTCCGCGAGCCCTGGGCGTTGACCCGCTCGCCGATCAGCAGCGGCGCCGGCACCTGGTGGAGGGCGACGCTGCGGATGCTGCTCGCCAGCCGCGGCGCGTCGTCCACGTCCTCGCGGGGGCGCGGGGCGGCGCCCCCCACCCGCGCCACCAGCTCGCGGAGGTGCTCCGGGGTGGTGCCGCAGCAGCCACCGACCACGTTCACGCCGATCTCGCGGACGAAGCCCTCGAGCGCCTCGGCCATCGGCACCGGCTGGAGGGGGAAGACGGCGCGGCCCTCGACGTTCAGCGGCAGCCCGGCGTTGGGGACGCAGGAGACCGGCAGCCGGGTGTGGGCGCAGAGGTGGCGGATGGGCTCGCGCATGTGCTCGGGACCGGTCGAGCAGTTGAGCCCGACCACGTCCACGCGCAGGCCCTCGAGGATGGCGAGGGCGGCGCCGATGTCGGTCCCGAGCAGCATCCGGCCGGAGACGTCGAGGGTGACCTGCGCCTGGATCGGCAGCGCGCGTCCCAGGTCGGCGAAGGCGCGCCGGGCCCCGTGGATCGACGCCTTCACCTCGAGGATGTCCTGGGCGGTCTCGATGACGAGCAGGTCGGCGCCGCCCTCGACCAGCCCGCGCGCCTGCTCGCGGAAGGCCTCGACCAGCTCCTCGAAGGTGATGTTCCCGAGCGAGGGGTCGTCGGACGAGGGCAGGAAGCCGGTGGGCCCGATGCTGCCGGCGACGAAGCGGGGGCGCTCGGGGGTGGCGAACTCGTCGCAGACCGAGCGCGCCAGCGCCGCCGCGGTGGCGTTGAGCTCGTGGGTGCGCTCGGCGGCGCCCCACTCGGCGAGGCGCAGCCGGGTGGCCTGGAAGGTGCAGGTCTCGACCACGTCGCAGCCCACCTCGAGGAACGAGCGGTGGATGCCGCCGACCAGGTCGGGGCGGTGGAGCACGAGGCCGTCGATCCAGCCCTCGCGGCCGCCGAAGTCGTCCGCGGTGAGGTCGTGG
The DNA here is from genome assembly GCA_028287625.1 of Chloroflexota bacterium. GTDB lineage: Bacteria > Chloroflexota > Dormibacteria > Aeolococcales > Aeolococcaceae > CF-96. Next base: position 7,914 of record JAQBPH010000115.1, read on the forward strand.
CTCTGCAGGCTGGTTCCCATGGCGCCGTCGACCACCAGCACCCGCCTGCGCAGCGCGGCGAGGTACGGGGAGGCGGCGGCGGTGGTGGACTCGATCATGGGAGGCTCCGGGGGAGATCGATTCTACCGGTGGCCCCGCTCACCGCCGGTGCAAGCCCTGGCAGCCGGCAGACGTTGAGGAGGTACCGGGCCGGCGCCCGGCGGGAGGGAGGAGTGTCCAGAGCAGTGGAGCGGCTGGCGCGCACCGCGGGCGTGGCGGTGGCGCTGCTCGTCCTCGCCGGCTGCCAGGGGGCGACGGCGACCCCGCCGGCCCCGGTCACCCCCGAGGCCGTGTCCACCCCCGCCGCGGCCACCGCGGCCCCGGTGACCCCGCCCCCGGTGGCGACCCACACCGCGTTCCCCGCGATCACGCCGCCCCCGCTGGTGCCGGCGCCCAGCGTCGACCCCGCCCGGATCGTCCCCGGCAGCGCCAGCTCCGCGGGCAGCTCGGGCAGGGGCAGCGCGGCGCACCACGGCTCCGCCGGCGCCAGCGGCGCTCAGCAGCCGGGGCGTGCCCAGCCGCCGGTCCACTGAGCGCTCACCGCCCGGTGACCGCCACCAGGTCCACGGTGTCGCCGGCGCCGCCGCCGCGGAGCACCGCACGGGCCAGGCCGACGCCCTCGCAGTACCAGAGCGTCGCCCCCGCGGTGGCCGCGATGCCGGCCGCCGCGGTGGCGTGGGACACCACCTCGACCACCAGGCAGCGGTCGAGATGACCGGCGGGCTCGTCGAGCCCCGCGGGTCCGAGCAGGGTGCGGTCCTCGGTCACCGTGAAGGTGGTCCCCGTGCCCCCGGTGGCGGCGACCCGGCGGGCGTCGGTCCAGCTCCGCCCCGGGGCGACCGGACCGACGAGGTCGCGCACCGTCCCCCCCTGGGCGGTGCGGACCACGGTGTCGCCCTCGATGCGCACGGTGCCGCCGCTGAGGCCGAAGGGCAGGACGGCCGCCGCCGGCGGGGCGTCCAGCCGCTCCAGCGAGAGCGTGGGAACCCCCGCGGTGGTCCGCCGGGCGGCGAGCCGGAGCTCCACGGTGGTGCGCAGCGAGCCGCTGAGGCGGTAGGTGAGGCGCTCGCCCGGGTGCTGCGGCAGGTAGGCGTCGAGTGCCAGGGGGGCGGCCCCGTCACCGGGCACCACCCGCACCAGCGGCACCAGCAGCAGCGCGCCGAGCAGCGCCGCGACGGCGGCGACGCGGCGCGGGCGCGCCCCCGCCGCGCCGGTCCGGCCCGCGGCCTGCTGCGACATCGCGAAGTCATGCTACGCTCCGGCAGTTACTCGGTTCTGAGGTGTCTGTCTTGGCGCGTCGTCCATCCCGTCCCGGCGGTGCCCGCCGCCGCCCCGCCCGTCGCCGTGACCCCAATGCCGCCGCGAACGCGGTCGTCGCCGAGGTCAAGGAAGAGACGATCGAGATGGACGCCACCGTGGTCGAGCCGCTTCCCAACGCCATGTTCAAGGTGAAGCTGCAGACCGGGCAGGAGGTGCTCGCGTACACCTCCGGGAAGATGCGCAAGTTCTACATCCGCATCCTCATCGGCGACCGTGTCCGTGTCGAGCTCAGCCCCTACGACCTGAGCCGGGGCCGCATCACCTTCCGCTACAAGTAGCCCCGGGACGCCCGGGACGGCGAGGTCGTGCTCACCTACCCCATCGTCCTGCTGGTGGTCGTGGCCGTCCTGTACGGGAGCTTCCGGGTGCTCGGCGGCGGCCACGAGCCGGTGCCCGCGGAGGACTACCGGCAGCTGCTGCGGCGGCTCGCCGGGTACACCGCGGAGCGTGTCGTCGAGCTGGACGCCGTCCTGGGGCGGCCGCGGCCCCTCCCCCCGGCGGTTCCCGGAACGTCGCGGACGCCCGCCGACCCGCTCGTCGAGGTGGGGGCCGAGGTGCGCAGGAAGCTCACCGGGTACCGCCAGCAGCTCGCCCAGGTCGAGGTGAGCGCGGGCGGCGACGAGCTCGACATGCTCGGCTCGGCGCGCACCCTGCTCACCGCCGCCATCGAGGACCACAGCTGGGTCTGCCGCCTTCTCGAGGGCGGCAGCTACCGGGAGAACCCGGGCATCCAGGACGCGGTGGCGGCGCTGCGCGACCACGCGGCGCGCTGCATGGAGGCGGTCGACGGCGCGCTCGCCGGCGGCGTCCCCGCCGGGGTGCTCTAGCCGCGCGCTCCCGCCGCCTCGCGGCGGAAGTGCTCGACGGTGTTCGCCAGCCCCTCGGCGAGGCCCACGCGCGGCCGCCACCCGAGGCGCTCGGCGGCGAGGCGCACGTCGAGGCAGGAGCGGCGCTGCTCGCCCGGCTTCGCCGGACCGTGGAGCGGCGCGGCGTCACTGCCGCAGGCGCGGGCGATGTGGCCGAAGAGGGCGGCGACGTCGGTCTCCACCGAGGTGGCGACGTTGTAGGCGCCGGGGTGCGGGGTCTCCATGGCGAGCAGGTTGGCGGCCACCACGTCGTCGACGTGGACGTAGTCGCGGGTCTGGCCGCCGTCGCCGTTGATCGTCGCCGGGCGGCCGGCGAGCAGCCGCTCCGCGAAGATGGCGACCACGCCCGCCTCGCCGTGGGGGTCCTGGCGGGGTCCGTAGACGTTGGCGTAGCGCAGCGCCACGAACTCCAGGCCGTAGAGCAGCCGGTAGACGCCGCCGTAGGCCTCGCCGCACTGCTTGGCGGCGCCGTAGTGCGAGGCGGGGTTGGCGGCGTGGGTCTCGGGGGTGGGAATGACCTCGGTGTCGCCGTAGATGGCGCCGCCGCTGGAGGCGAAGATCACCCGGCGCACCCCGGCGTCGACGCAGGCCTGGAGCAGGTTCACGGTGCCGAGCACGTTGACGGTGGTGTCGAACAGCGGCTCGGCCACCGAGCGGCGCACGTCAATCTGCGCCGCCTCGTGGAACACCACCTCGGGGCGGGCGGCGAGCAGCGCCTCGCAGGCGGCGGGCGCGGCGACGTCGGCGACCACCAGCCGGGCGCCCGCGGCGACCTGCTCGCGGCGTCCGCGGGAGAGGTCGTCGAGAACGGTCACCTCGTGGCCGGCGGCGAGCAGCGCGTCGACCAGCGTGGAGCCGATGAAGCCGGCACCGCCGGTGACCAGCGTCCTCATCCGCCGGGTTCGTCGGCGAGGGGCTGTGGCCGGACCTCGGGAACGCGCAGGTGGGTGAGGGCGAAGACCACGCAGCCGACCAGCACCAGGGTGCCGTAGCTGATGCTGCGGTCGAGCAGGGCGATGGCGGTGGCCGCGCTGCCGCTGACGTTGATGGCGGTGAGCACCCCCACCATGCCGGCCTCGACGAGGCCGATGCCGCCGGGGGTGAAGGGCACGGTGGTGAGCAGCGCCGCCACCAGGGCGACGAGCACGAAGTGGCGCGGGGTCAGAAGCCCGCTGTAGCCGAGGGCGTAGACGACGAAGGCGAGACGGGTGGCCTCCAGCACCCAGACCAGCACCGAGAGCGGGAGCACCTCGGGCCAGCGTCCGAACGAGCTCATGGTGCCGAGGCGGAAGCTCTCGTAGCGCCGCCGCACCCCCTCGGGGAGCAGCCGCAGCAGCCGGCGGCCGCGGCCGAGGCCCATCACCACCAGGCCGCCGGCGGCGACGGTGCAGAGCACCGCACCGGCGACCAGCGCGGGCACGAACTGGTGGGGCACCCGGTTGCCGAACGTCGCCACCGCCGCGACGACGAGCAGCGCCATGAGCACGAAGAGGTCGAGGAGGCGCTCGGCGATGATGGTTCCGAAGCCCTTCATCGCGCCCACGCCCATCCGGGTCCGCAGGAGAAATGCCCGGTAGACGTCTCCCATCTTGGCGGGCACGACGCAGTTGACGAAGAAGGACACCAGCAGCGTCTGGTAGAGCGGACCCGCGGAGCAGCGCTCGCCGGCGTTGCGCAGGAGCAGCTGCCAGCGCAGGGTACGGGCCAGGAAGGAGAGGTAGTACGCGGCGATGCCGGCCAGGTACAGGCGGAGGTCCGCATGGCGGATCGCGCTGCCCACGTCGTGCCAGTTCACCGGAGCGCGCCAGATCGCGAGCCCGATGATGAGCACGGTGGCGCCCAGTGAGAGGGCGGTGCGAGGGCTCAGCAGCCGGGAGCTCAGCGAGGGGGCGGCGGCATTGTCGGACACGGCGCGGGCAACCCTATCACGCGGTTCTGTGCCCTCCCCGGCCGTCGCAGGTCTGTGGCCGGATGTGACGAGACGGTCACGGAGCCTCGTCGCCGCGGTCACGCGCCTTCTGGAGCCGCTGTGCCAGCGAGGTCTCACCGCGCTGCCCCCGGGGCTCGGAGGCGCGCGCCTCACGCTCCGCGAGCACCCGGATCATGTTCTCCAGGTGGACCGGCTCCCCCGCCGCCCGGGCGGCGCGCTCACCCGCGGGCCGGCTGTCCCACTGGCGGATCTGGAAGACGCCCTTGAGCGACGACCAGGGCACCGCGATGGTCCGCAGCTCCGGCTCGGGGGTGCCGTGCTCGACCAGCTCCCAGACCCCGCCGTGGGGGCCGAGGCGCACCTCGGGCCCCAGCCAGGCGCGGAGCACGTGCCCGTCGAGGAAGTGGAAGGCCGCCTTGTCCCAGCCCGCCAGGGTCTCGGCCGGAGGGGAGGGGCGCACCTCGCCGACGATCAGCTGGCGGATCGCCGCCAGCGGCAGCAGGGCCCGCTCGCTGTTGGAGTCGACGTTGCGGATCTCCGCCTCGATCACCGGCAGGTCGAAGCCGATGGTGGGGGTGTCGGCCCACAGCACCTCGCCGTCGTTGAAGGTGATCACCACCAGGGGCATGGGGCCAAGCCTACCCGGTGCCTCTCGTCACCGGACGGTCGCGATTCGGTGGCCGGGGTGGCCGTGGGGTCGCGGCGGGAGGTGCTCCCATGACCACCCGCTCGGTCGTGCGGGTGTGGACGGGGCCCCTGCTGCATGGGATCACGGCGCTGACGCTGGCGCTGACCGCCGCCGTCGCGGCGGGCGCGTCCGTCGCCGCCGCCTCCACGCCGGTCGATCTCGGGGTGTCGCGGCCGGCGGGGCCGGCCATCC
>JAQBPH010000135.1:0-4865 GCA_028287625.1 Chloroflexota bacterium
CCACCCCCACCGGCAGGGGCAGCGGCGGCGCCGGGGTGCCCGGCGCCTTGCCCGAGACGGCCGGTCCGCAGGGGACGAGCTGGGCGTCGAGCTGGGTGCCGCCGATGTCGACGGTGGCGGGCAGCGCTCCGACCTCGAGGCCGGCGTCGCCGAGCGGGTACGTGAGCCGGGTTCCGAGGGGCGGGCTCCCCACGTGGCTGAGCGGGACGTCGATCTCGACACGTCCGGGCGTGCCCATGGTCAGGCTGCCGGTGTCGTCGGTGCGGGCGTCGCCCGAGCCCTTGGCGTCCGACACCCCGTCCGCGAAGGTGACGGCGCCGAGCCGGTCGAGCCGGGCGTGGGCGAGGTAGGTCACCCCGTTGTACGTCCAGTACATGGTCCAGTTCACCGCCGCCGCCGTCGGCGGCAGGGAGCCGTCGAGCTTGGCCACGGTGAGCGCCACGCGCAGGGTCCCGCCGTCGGGGCTGAGGCTCAGGTCGCCGCGGAGCAGGTCGAGCTGCGGGACCTGGTTGCCGGTCAGCGGGTCGGGGGCGTTGCCCGGGAGGCTGGTCCAGACCGCGTCGCAGGGTTTCGCCAGCGGCGGCGCCGGCACCGCCGCGGGGGAGGTGTTCACCACCGGTGCGGTGCGGCCGTCGATGTCGTGCATCAGGTTGGTGAGGCTGGGGGTGCCGAAGCCGCTGACGTAGTCCCACCCCGGGGTGGCCGCATAGGCCCCGTTGCCGCCCACGGTGATGTCGTGGAAGTCCTCGGCGTAGTGCGGGCCGGTGCCCACCCGGTAGAGGGTGGGGTTGGCGAAGCCGAGCCCGTGCGCCTGGTCGGCGGCGGCCGCCTGGATGCGCGTCCACATCCCCACCCACAGCGGCGCGCTCAGGCTGGTGCCGCCTCCCGGGCTGATCTTCATGGTGCTGACGATGGTGTAGCCGTTCCCCGCCAGGTCGCCGGAGATGGCGGCCACGTCGGGGACGCCCCGGCAGAGCGTGGCCGGCGGGTAGGGCCTGCCGGTGGGGTCGAGCGGGCACGGGTGGGCGACGGCGGCGACGCCCCGCTGGTACGCGGGCTCGTCGATGAACACCGAGGAGCCGCCGCCGGTGAAGGGCCAGGCGTACTCCACGGTGCGGCGCGACGGCGCGGTGCCCGCCGAGGAGTAGAGGACCGTGCCGCCGACCGCGACGGCGTACTTGCTCGCCGCCGGGTAGCCCTGGAGGGGGAGGGCCTGGTTGGCCACGCCGTTGCCGGCGCCGACGATGGGCAGCACCGCGATCGGGCAGGAGGAGCCGGTGTCGCCGGCGGCGGCGAACAGGCTGCGCCCCTCCAGGGTGGCCTGGAGCAGGGTCTGGTCGGCCACCGGCTCCAGGTTGTTGCCCAGCCCCTGGCCGAAGTTGCCGGGCGGGTTGGCGGCCGGGTTCCCGGTCACCGGGTTGAGCGGGTTGGTCTCGCACTCGCCGAAGGAGGCGTCGGCCTGGCGCGGCGCGTCGGGATCGCTCGCCCAGAGTGAGAACGCGGCGAGGATGTCGGCGTCGCCGAGGGTGGAGCCGAAGTAGAGGTCCTCCCGCCTGACCAGCGGTGCCATGCCGGTGCTGGACTGGACGTCGAGGTCCCACTCCACCGCGCCGGTGTTGTCCTTGAAGGGGCCGGCGCCGGCGCGCTTGACCGTCACCGGCACGTGTGGCAGGTGGTTGAGGTCCTCGAAGCGGCGGAGGTCGCCGACCACGGAGTCGCTGGACCCGCCGCCCATGATCGCCATCGTCTGCCCCTGGCCGAGGTTGTCGGCGGGCTGGTCGTAGAGCGACCACAGCGCCTGGGGGGTGTAGCTGTCGGTGTAGAGCCCGCCGGCCCCGGGCGCGGGCTTCACCCGCGCGGGCACCGAGAACCTCTGCAGGGTGTTGAGCCCGACCACCGAGACGATGCCCAGCCCCGGGGGCACCGACGGGCGCCGGTCGTTGGCGATGAAGTCGACGCCCCCGGAGCGATAGCTCCGCAGGGTGGTGGCGAAGAGGTGGTCGAGCTGGGCCACCGTGCCCACCGCCTGGACGTAGGTGCGGGCGGAGTCGACCTGCGAGAGCCGCAGCCCGCCGCTCCCCAGCCAGTCGGTGACCGCGCGGAACCGCGGCTCGGAGACGCCGAAGCGGGCCGCCACCTCCGCGGGGGTGAGGAACCGGTGGTACAGCGGGCTGGCGGGGTCGTAGAGGCGGTCGTACAGGGCGAGCTGGCCGGCGGGATCGGAGGCGCCGAGGCCGATGCCGACGTGCAGCTCGGTCAGCGGCGAGGGCAGCCCCCGCGGCGCCAGCCGGTCCAGGCCCGGCAGCACGTTGGCGGTCACCTCCTGCGCCGGCGGCACCGGAACGGTGAGCATCGCCGCTCGGAGACCCGCGGCCCCCGAGAGCACGAGAGCGGCGGTGACGACCGCCGCGCAGGCGCCGCGGGTGATTCGATTGACCATCTGTGCAGTTGCTCCTGGGGGTGGGATCCCGCCCCCTCCCTCACGCGGCGGTGGTCGGGATCCTGCGATTCTCCCATCGGGCCCCCGGGCCGCGCAGCGGCGAGGCGCGGGAGGGCCTGGATGCCCGGTCCTGGCGCGCGTACACTGGGGCGCACCGCCGGTGCGGGAGGAGGGCGGGACAATGTCCGCGTGGCCGCTGCTGCTGGTGATCTGCATCGGGATCGCCGCACTGCGTGCGGGAGCCTCGCTGCGGCGCGCCCACCGGGGCGAGCTGGTCAGCCTCACCCTGCTCGGGGTGGTGCTCGGGGTCGGCGGCGTCGCCATCCTCATCGTCGCGCCGATCGTCCTCGGCATCGCCCTCATCGCCCTGGCGCTCGCCTACGACAACACCCAGCAGCTCGGCGTGGGGATCGTCCTGCTCGCCTCCGGCCTGCTCTGCGAGGCGGTGCGGGACGTCTGGCTCTAGCTCTCTCTAGGAGGCGCGAAGCGCCTCGATCGGCGCCAGCCGGGCCGCCCGCATCGCCGGGAAGACGCCGAAGACCAGGCCGATGCCCGCCGCGATGAACAGTGCGATCAGCGCGGCCGAGGGCGAGAACACGGCGAGCAGCGAGGTGAACTGGTTGAGCAGGAACGTCGAGCCGGCGCCGAGCCCGATGCCGAGCACCCCGCCGGCGGCGCTGAGCGCCGAGGCCTCGATGAGGAACTGGCGGAGGATGTCGCCGCGGGTGGCGCCGAGCGCCTTGCGCAGCCCGATCTCCGAGATCCGCTCGGTCACCGACACCAGCATGATGTTCATCACCCCGATGCCGCCCACCAGGAGCGAGATCCCCGCCACCCCGGCGAGCAGCAGGGTGAGCGCGGTGCTGGTGGAGTCGAGGGTCTGCAGGATCGACTCCTGGGTGGTGATGGTGAAGTCGGCCTGGCTGGCGTCGGTGATGTGGTGGGTCTGCATCAACAGGTCGTTGACCTCCTGATACGCGGCGCCGATGCCGTCGCGGCTGGTGGCGCTGATGAGGATGCGCTGCACCGAGGTCAGCGAGCCGCCGGCGATGAGCTCGCCCTGCGCGGTGGTCACCGGCACCACGGCGAGGTCGTCGGGGTTGAACAGCCCCTGGGCGCCGCGGGGGACGAGGATGCCGACCACCCGGAAGGGCACGTGCTGGATCGTGATGAGGCTGCCGAGGGCGTCGCCCGCGGGGAAGAGCTTGGCCGCGGTGGTGGGGCCGAGGACGGCGACCTGGGCGTGGCTGTGCACGTCGGAGTCGGTGAAGAAGGTGCCCGTGGAGACCACCCGGGCGTTCGCGGTGAGCCATCCCCCGGTGCTCCCGGTGACCCCCGCGGTCCAGTTCTGGGAGCCGGCGGTCATCGTGGCCGTCTGGCGCGAGACCACCGGGGCGACCGCGCCCACGTCGGGCGCGACCGCGGGATCCTGGAGCGCCGCCGCGTCGTCCATGGTGAGGGTGGTGGCGTTGCCCAGCCCGGTGCGCACCCCCCCGCTGGTCAGGCTGCCCGGGGTCACGGTGATCAGGTTGGTGCCGAGGCGGCTGATGCTCGCCCCGATGGTGGTGCGGGTGCCCAGGCCGATGCCGACGGTGATGATCACCGCACCGACGCCGATGAGGATCCCGAGGGAGGTGAGCAGGGAGCGCATCCGGCGCGAGGCCACCGCCTGCAGGCCGCTCATCATCGTCTGGAACAGGCTCACGCGAGGCTCTCCGTCCCTCTCATGCGTCCCATGGTGGGACCGCCCGGGCCTCGGTGGCAAGTGCCTGCGGCGCCTCCTGATGCGGCTCCGGCCCGAGCACGTCACCCTGGGCCAGGGCTGACCACGCCACCGCGCGGTACTCTCCGATGATGCGCATCGGCATCTTCCTCGGCGAGGGCGGCGCCCCGGATCCGCTCGAGGACCTGGTCGCGCGGACCCGTCAGGTGGCGAGGGACGGCTTCCCCTCGGTCTGGGTCTCCCACATCTTCGGCGCCGACGCGCTCATCTCCCTGGCCGTCATGGGCCGGGAGGTGCCCGAGATCGAGCTGGGCAGCGCGGTGATCCCCACCTATCCCCGCCATCCCCTGCTCATGGCGCAGCAGGCCCTGACCACCCAGGTGGCCACCCGCGGGCGGCTGACGCTGGGCATCGGCCTCTCCCACCGACCGGTGATCGAGGGCATGTTCGGCCACTCCTTCGAGAAGCCGGCCCGGCACATGCGCGAGTACCTCCAGGTGCTGCTGCCCGCGCTCCGCCAGGAGAGCGTCGACGTCGACGGCGAGACGGTGAGGGCCCACGGGACGATCACCATCCCCGGCGCCACCCCGTGCCCGGTGCTGCTCGCGGCGCTGGCGCCGCGGATGCTGCGGCTCGCCGGGGGGATGGCCGACGGCACCATCACCTGGATGACCGGGCTGAGGACCGTGGCCGAGCACATCG
>JAQBPH010000156.1:0-4855 GCA_028287625.1 Chloroflexota bacterium
AAGGCACCCTAGGGTTCCGCCGGCCAGCGCCGGGTCAGTGACCGAGAGGGTGCGGCGGCCAGGCGTCGAACGGCCGTGGCACGGAGGGATAAAAGCCCGGGAGGCCGCCCTCGCACGCCCAGGAGCCGCGATGCATCTGAGCCCTTCCGAGCGGGAGAAGCTGCTCCTCGTGGTCGCCGGAGACCTGGCGGCCCGCCGCCGCCAGCGGGGAGTGCGGCTCAACTACCCGGAGGCGGTGGCCTACATCGCCTGCGCGGTGATGGAGGGCGCGCGCGACGGCCGCGGCGTCGCCGAGCTCATGGAGTCGGCGTCGACGCTGCTGCGGCGGGACGACGTCCTCCCCGGGGTCGCCGACATGATCGACTCGGTGCAGGTCGAGGCCACCTTCGAGGATGGGACCAAGCTGGTCACCGTCCACGACCCGATCTCATGATCCCCGGCGAGATGATCCCGGGGGAGCATGCCGGCATCGACGTCACCGCCGGTGCGGCGCGCCTGACCGTCACCAACAGCGGCGACCGCCCGGTCCAGGTGGGGTCGCACTACCACCTCTTCGAGGCCAACACCGCCCTGCTCTTCGACCGCGCCGCCGCCTACGGCTGCCGGCTCGCCATCCCCGCCGGGTCGGCGGTGCGCTTCGAGCCCGGCGAGCGCCGCGAGGTGGCGGTGGTGCCGTTCGGCGGCGAGCGGGTGGTGCACGGCTTCCTCGGCCTGGTCGAGGGCCCGCTCGACGCCCCGGGCGCCCGCGAGCGGGCCCTGGAGCGGCTCGCCGGGCGCGGCGTGGAGGTGGAGTGATGAGCGCCGCCGACGACCGTCTCCACCGCTACGGGCCCACCACCGGCGACCGCGTGCGCCTCGCCGACACCGGCCTGCGGGTGCGGGTGGAGCGCTCGCTGGTCGGCGAGGGCGACGAGCTGCGCTTCGGCGGCGGCAAGGTGCTCCGCGACGGCATGGGGCAGTCGTCGCGCGACGGCGGCCTCGACCTGGTGATCGCCGGCGGGCTGCTGCTCGACCCGGTGGAGGGCGCCGTCGTCTGCGACATCGGCGTCGTCGACGGCCGCATCGCCGCCATCGGCCGGGCCGGCAACCCCGATGTCATGGACGGCGTCGACCCCGCGCTCGTGGTCACCGCCCGCACCGAGGTGATCTCCGCCCAGGGCTGCATCGTCACCCCCGGCGGCATCGACTCCCACGTGCACTGGATCTGCCCCGACCTCGCCGCCGAGGCGCTGGCGTCGGGGATCACCACCTGCATCGGCGGCGGCACCGGCCCTGCCGAGGGCACCCGGGCCACCACCTGCACCCCGGGGCCCTGGAACACCGCCAACATGCTCCGGGCCGCCGAGCGGCTGCCGGTGAACATCGGCCTCACCGGCAAGGGGAACTGCGCCCGCGAGCAGCCGCTGCTCGACCAGGTGGCGGCCGGCGCCTGCGGGCTCAAGCTCCACGAGGACTGGGGCTCGACCCCGGCGGCGATCGACGCCGCGCTGCGCGTCGCCGCCGCCACCGACGTGCAGGTCGCCATCCACACCGACACCCTCAACGAGAGCGGCTTCGTCGAGGAGACCATCGCCGCGATCGCGGGGCGGACCATCCACGCGTACCACGTCGAGGGCGCCGGCGGCGGCCACGCCCCGGACATCATCCGCATGGCCGGGCTGGCCAACGTGCTGCCGAGCTCGACCAATCCCACCCGTCCCTACGGCGTCAACACCCTGGTCGAGCACCTCGACATGCTGGTGGTCTGCCACCACCTCGACCCGCGGCTCGCCGAGGACCTCGCCTTCGCCGAGTCGCGCATCCGCGGCGAGACCATCGCCGCCGAGGACGTGCTCCACGACCTCGGCGCCATCAGCATGGTGTCGAGCGACTCCCAGGCGATGGGACGCATCGGCGAGAGCTGGCGGCGCACCTTCCAGACGGCGCACTCGATGCTCCGCCAGCGGGGCCCGCTCGAGACGGAGGGCGACGACGGCGACCACGACACCGCCCGGGTGCTGCGCTACCTCGCCAAGGTGACGGTGAACCCCGCCCGGGCGCACGGGATCTCGCACGTCGTCGGCGCCGTCGCCCCCGGCCTGCTCGCCGACCTGGTGGTGTGGCGCCCCGCGTTCTTCGCGGTGCGTCCCTCGCTGGTGCTCAAGTCGGGATGGATCGCCTGGGCGTCGACCGGCGACCCCAACGCCTCCATCCCGACCCCCCAGCCGGTGTGGGGGCGCCCGATGTTCGCCGCGCTCGCCCCCGAGGTGTCGTGCGTCACCTTCGTCTCCGCCGCCGCGCTCGACAGCGGGGTGCCGCAGCGGCTGGGCCTGCGCCGCCCGGTCCACGCGGTGAGCGGCTGCCGCACCGTGACCAAGGCCGGCATGGTGCGCAACGCCGCGCTTCCCGACATCCAGGTCGACCCGCGCCACTACCGGGTCACCGCCGACGGCGAGCTGCTCCGCTCCGAGCCGCAGGCCGAGGTGCCGCTCGGCCGCCTCTACCAGCTGTTCTGATGAGGGGCGCCCTGCTGGAGCTGCTGCTGCTCGCCGACAGCGCCCTGCCCACCGGCGCCTTCACCGGGTCGGCGGGATGGGAGACGGCGGTGCGCGAGGGACGCATCGCCGGCCCGGCGGACGTCGCCCTCTGGCTGGAGGGAGCCCTGGAGGACGCGGTGGGACCGCTGGAGCTGCCCACCGTCGCCCGCGCGGTGCGCGCCCGCACCCCCGAGGCGCCGTCGCGCGCTCTCGATGCGCGCATCCCGGTCGCGGCGTGGCGGGAGGCGTCGCTCGGGGTGGGGGCGCGGCTGCTCCGGCTCGGCGGCGAGCGTGAGCGTCCGTGCCACCGCGCCGCCGCCTTCGGCTGGCTCGCCGGGCGGGCCGGCGCCGGCACCGACGAGGCGGCGGCCGCCTACGCCCAGGCGGCGCTGCTCGGCCAGGCGCAGGTGGCGGTGCGGCTGGGCGTGCTCGCCGGCGACGATGCCATCGCGATGCTCCGCGGCCTGCGCCCCGGGATCGAGCGCCACGCGCGGCTGGCGTGCGACGGCCGGCTCCGGCCCGCCTGCGCGGTGCGCTGGGAGATCGACGGCATGCGCCAGCGCCACCTCTCCTCCAGGCTCTTCGCATCGTGAGCACGGCCCCGTTGCGGGTGGGGATCGCGGGGCCGGTGGGGTCCGGGAAGACCGCGCTGGTGCAGCGCCTCTGCGAGCGCCTCCGCGACCAGGTTTCGGTCGGGGTCGTCACCAACGACCTGTTCACCGACGAGGACGCCGAGTTCCTTCGCCGCCGCGGCGCGCTGCCCGGCTCGCGCATCGCCGCCGTGCAGACCGGCGCCTGCCCCCACACCGCCGTCCGCGAGGACGTCACCCCCAACCTGCGGGCCATCGCCCGGCTGGAGCGCCGCCACCCGGGGATGCAGCTGGTGCTGGTCGAGTCCGGCGGCGACAACCTCGCCGCGACCTTCTCCCCCGCGCTCGCCGACATGACCATCTTCGTGATCGACGTGGCCGGGGGCGACAAGGTGCCGCGCAAGGGAGGCCCCGGCACCGCGCTGAGCGACCTGCTGGTGATCAACAAGGTCGACCTCGCCCCCCACGTGGGCGCCGACCTCGAGGTGATGCGCCGTGATGCCGCGGCGCTGCGCGGCGAGCGGCCGGTGGTGTTCACCGACCTCCGCGCCGGCACCGGCGTCGACGCGGTGGTCGACCTGGTGCGCGCCCGTGTCGATGCCGCGGTGGCGCGGTGATCGCGGCCGCACCGCCGGGGCGGATCGCCCCCTCCCGCATCGCCTTCGACGCCGATGCCGGGATGACCCGGCTCGCGCGCGGCGGCGCCGCCGGGCCGGTGCGCGCGGTGCGCGGGCCGCGGGCGGCCACCTGCGCGGTGACCGTCGTGCAGACCCGCGGCGGCCTCTGCGACGGCGACCGGTGGCGGATCGAGGTCGACGCCGGGCCGGGAGCGCGGGCCCGCCTGCGCGCCGCCGGCGCCACCGTGGTGCAGCCGGGGAGCTCGGCGATGCGCACCCGGCTGCGCGCCGCCGCCGGGGCGGCGCTGAGCTGGCGCTCGGCCGGGGTGATCCTCACCGAGGGCGCGCAGGCACGCCTGACCACGGTGGTCGACTGCGACCGCGGCGGCCGCTGCGCCGTGTCGGAGCTGGTGGCGGTGCACGGGCCGCGCGCCGCGGTGCTGCGGCTCGTGGTCCGCTGCGGCGGCACGGTGCGCTACGAGGAACGGCTGCGGCTCGACCGCGACCCCCGGGCGCCCTGGCGGCTCGGCGGGGCGACCCACCTGGGCACCGCGGTCGCCGCCGGACGCGGCGCCCGCACCCTGGCGCGGCGGTGGGAGGCGGCCCTGGACGGCGCCGGTGCCGCCGAGGCGCTGGGCCCGGACCTGGTCCTGGCCCGCGCCCTCGGCGGCTCGCTCGCGGAGCTCGACGAGCTGCTCGGCCCGCTCGTGGAGGAGGCGGGGACATGATCCGTGAGGGGGGGCGTCCCGCCGACAGCGAGGGCGCCTGGGCGCAGCGGGCCGAGGCCGAGCTGCCGACGCGCCGGCTCGAGGAGGAGCTGGAGCGCTGCCGCGCCCTGGGGCTCGACGCCGCGGCGTCGATCCGCGACCGCACCATCAGCACCTTCGTGCGCGGCGAGCTGCCCCACTTCGCCGGAGAGCGCGGCACCTTCCTCAAGGCGCCCTTCCTCGAGGACGTCCACCAGGTCGGCGACGCCGAGGTGGCCGTGCTCGGCGCTCCCCTCGACGCCGGCACCACCTACCGGCCGGGTACGCGCTTCGGGCCCCAGGGCATCCGCCGCGCCACCGGCCTGTTCGGCACCTACTCGTACGAGATGGGGGTCGACCTGCGCGAGCAGCTGAACCTCGTCGAC
>JAQBPH010000177.1:0-2729 GCA_028287625.1 Chloroflexota bacterium
GGTGCGGGGGCGTCCGGCAGCGGCGCCCGCATCGTGGCGAGCGGCGGAGCGGCGGCGGCGCCGTCGTCGCGCACGGGCACGCCGCTGAGCAGCGCGCGCACCTCGGCCTCGGCCATCCCCGACCCACCGAGGCGTGCGAACAGGGTCTGCCGCTCGGCCTCGGACACGCCGGCGCGCATCACCGCGTCCCAGGCGCCGAGCAGCGCCTCGACGTCGCTGAGCTCCCGGATGATCACCGGCACCGCCGACTGGCCGGTCTCGCGCGCGGCGCGCAGGCGGCGGGCGCCGCTCACCAGCTGGTAGCGATCACCGCCGATGGGGCGCAGCAGCAGCGGCTGCAGGATGCCGCTGGCGCGAACGCTCGACTTCAGGGCGCGGTAGTTGGGGTCGGTGTCGGCGGTGTCGGGCCGCCAGTGCGGGTCGTCGATGGCCTCGATCGGCACCTGCTCGACGCGGGACTCGCTGGTGGGCGCGAGCCAGCGCTCCAGCGATCCGCCGCCGCTCAGCGCGGGGTCGTCGCCCAGCGACGCACCGACCAGGTCGCGGAAGCGCTCAGACATGGGCGAGCACCTCGTCGGCAAGGCTGCGATAGGCGTACGCCGCCTCGGAGGAGGCCGCGTACGAGGTGACCGGAACTCCGGCGAGCGAGGTCTCCTGGAGCTTCACGGTGAGCTTGATGATGGTGTCGAAGACGGTGAGGTTGGGGATCTCGCGCAGTCCTTCGAGCATGTCCCTGCTGAAGTTGGTGCGCAGGTTCACGAAGGTGGCCACGATCCCGAGGATGCGCAGCTCGGGGTTGAGCCGCTGCCGGGCGGCGTGCACGGTGCGCAGCACCTCCTTCAACCCCTTGATGGCGTAGCCGGACATCTGCACGGGGATGAGCACGTAGCGGATGGCGGCGAGCACGTTGATGGTATGGAATCCGAAGTTGGGCGGGGTGTCGAACAGGATGAAGTCGAACGACGCCTGGATCCCGTCACGGCTGAGCGCGTCGCGCAGCAGCAGCTCCCGGTTGAGCGAGGAGTTCAGGTCGTTCTCCACCGCGCTCAGGTCGGGCTTGGCGGGCAGCAGCCAGAGGTTCTCCCAGTGGGTGGAGAGGAACGCATCCGGCGCCGAGCGCACCCGGCCGGCGAAGACGTCGCCGATGGTCACGGGCAGCCGGTAGGGGTCGAAACCCAGCCCTGAGGTCAGGTTCGACTGCGGGTCGCAGTCGACGGCGAGCACCCGTCTCCCCCGCTCGGCCAGCGCCGCGGCGAGGTTGATGGTGGTGGTCGTCTTGCCGACTCCGCCCTTGCCGGAGATGCATGCGATGGTGATGGCCACGTCGGTGTTCGGGGTGGGCCTCGTTGTCCGCCAGTGCAGCAGCGCGGCGGACGCCGTTCGAGGCACTCCGACCGCTTGCGGGAGCAAGTGTACGCTCAGGCGCCCGGGCGACCCGTCTCGCGCTCGTGACGGCCTCAGGGGCCGACCGCGCGCCACACCCCATTGAGATGTCGCTGCATTCGCGCCATTCCCACCAACCCTCCGATCACCGGGACGGTCAGCCAGCCGAGCGCCGATACCGGCCGCAGCTGGTGGTCGACGGGAGTGTCGACGCGGTCCTCGACGACGCGCGCGCGCTCGTGGGTCATCATCACCGCGGCGGCCGAGAAGGGCAGCAGCAGCTCGAGGTAGGGCACCACCAGGGGGCTGAGGACGAGGAGCAGCGACTGCTCCGCGCTGATCGGGAGATCCGCGGTGGGGATGCCGCCCAGGGCGAGCAGGTAGCGGGCGCCGGCAGCGGCCGCGACCATCCAGCCGATGATCAGCGGGATCGCCACCGCCCAGGTGGAGCGCCCGGCGTCCACCGACATCCGCGGGTCGAACTCGGCCATCTCGCGGTTCACGCGGTGATGCCACCAGAGCGCGTAGAAGCCCAGCGTGAGCACCGAGAGCAGCACCACCATCGCGGGCGCGCGCCGCCTGCCGGGTGGGCCGAAGCTGGTCGCGGACGCCGCCGCCGGTCCGGGCACCGGCGCGGGCAGCCAGGGGGCCGCATGCGCCGGCGCCGTTGCGGCCGTCTGCGACCCGGCCTCGGCGAGCGGCAGCTCGACCGGCGGCAGCAGCGCCGCCGCCTCCTCCTCGGTCAGGGTCAGCGAGGGCAGCAGCGCCCCCGGGTTGATCTCCCGCCAGCGCTGCTTGGCGCGCATCCGCGCCGCCGCCGCCTCCGGCGACCAGAGCTGGCCGTCGTCGTCCACCAGGTCGCCGCCGCCCTCGTGCTCGTCGAGCGGCTCCGCCTCGGGCTCGTGCGTCCGGGCGCCGGTGGTCACGCCGTTCGGGGGGGTGCCGGCGGCGCTGGCGAGGGCGCTGAACACCTTCGGGGTCGACACCCCGCGCAGCACCGGGCCCTGCCAGGGGACGGCGGGCGCGACCTCGGCGTGCGGCGCGGCCGGGACGCCCTCGGGCACTCCGGCCGGGGCGCGATCCGGCTCGTGCCGGCCGGGCTCCTCGCCCGCCGAGCTGTCGACGTTGCTCTCCCACATGGGCGATCCTCACCGGGTGACTGAGGGGAACAGGTGTACGCTACCAGCCCGGGCCACGGCCTGGTATGCCTCCGCCCCGCCAAACCCCGCGGAACCGTCCGCCGGACGTGGCTCCGGGTACTGGATTCGAACCAGTGACCTTGCGGTTAACAGCCGCCTGCTCTACCGCTGAGCTAACCCGGAACGCGGGCCGGATGATATCAGGGC
>JAQBPH010000190.1:0-4817 GCA_028287625.1 Chloroflexota bacterium
AGTCGATGGCGGAGCAGGCTGGTGACCACCAGGGCCACGAGCAGCTCCATGGCGATGACTCCGAGCCCCAGCCACAGCGAGCGATACGAGGACGAGAAGGGGATGAGCGCGTCGTGAAGACCGAGACCTGCGAAGGGGTCGAGGACGGCGGTGACGATGTGCAGGGTCAGGAAGACGAGGACCACGAGCGAGACGCTGCGGTGCACGGCCTGGACGAGGAACCGTGGCGACTCCACCCCCTCCCACCGCACCGCGGTGAGCACCCCGAGGACAACGCTCAGGGTGAGCAGCCCGAGGGTGACGTAGCCGCTTCCGCGGGCCGCGTACCAGAGTGGGCTCGGCGCCGCCACGCTGGCGCCGGTCATGACCCGCCGGAGACCGCGACCGCTCCGCCGCCGCCGAACCCGGACGCGGGAGCCTGATCAGGCGCCTGCAGCTGACCGCCGCCGTCGCCGAGCGGAGCGGTGTCGCCGGGAGCGGCGGCCGGCGTCGACGCTGCACCACGGCCCGGGGTGCTCGCGGCCGCCACTCCTCCGATGACGACGGTGAGCGCCGCCGCGACCGCGAGCACGCCGGCGGTGATGGAGCGCCCCAGCCGGAGCGCGCTGTCGCGGCGGTCGGCCGCGGCCGTGTCCCGATGGCGAGCATGGTCCATGCCCGCGACCCTACGCGCGAAACCTTGCAGAACCCTGACGGCGGGCGCGACCGTGACAGCGCCTTTACAGTTCCGTCGCCTCCCGGCGATCCCTGGGCATCCCGGAGCGGACCGCCGCAGCGGCTGTGAGCAGCCTCCTGGCGATCCGCCACGGACCGAGCAGAATGACGACCAGGAGGGTCGCCACCAGGGTTGCCCCCAACGCGAAGCCCTGGTGGAGTCCCCCGCCGGTCGTGACCAGATCTCCCATGCAGGTTCCCGTCGTCCGGACCAGGACGATCACCGACCAGTAGCGCGCCTCGTTGGCGGCCGTGGCCCTCGTCTCCACGATCAACGCCGCGGCGAGCACCGCGCCCAGCAGCAGGGACGCGCGCTCCAGGCCCAATCCGGTGTCATGGGAGAAGAAGTCGCCCGCGGTGGTGCCCATCACGCTCGCGATCAGGAGCGCCACCCAATCGCGGGCATTGGTGATGGGGAGACGTGTGCGCGTGGTGGCGAGCCCGGGCGTCGGTCTGGCGAAGGCGCACGCACGAGACTGGGTCACGAGCACGACCACGCCAAGCAGGGTCACTCACCCTGTCCTGGAGCCTGTGGCTCCGCGGCGGAACCTTAACGTAACCTGAATCGAGGTGTCAACCGCAGGCGGCATGGCCGGGTACCGGCCGACTAGGATCCGGGGAATGAGGAGGAGGATCTCCTTTGCCCTGCTCATCTCCCTGGTACTCGGGGCCTGCGGTGCGGGTTCGCCGCGGCTGCCGTCCCATACGCCGATCCCGGAGGCGGCCACCGCGACACGGCCCGCCGCCCCGGGCGCACAGGTGCTCGGGCCACCCGGTCCGCTCCACTTCACGGTCCAGACGGCGGCACAGGGGCTGGAGGCGCCCTGGGCACTCGACGTGGGGACCGATGGCAGCGTCTGGGTGACCGAGCGGCCGGGACGCGTGCGCGTGATTCGCAACGGCCGGCTGCTGCCCACCCCCGCGCTCACTCTGAACGTCGTCAGCCGGCCCGGCTGCGAGAGCGGTCTCCTCGGGCTGGCGCTCCGGGGGTCGTCCGCCTACGTCTACTACACGCACGGCGCCGCTCAGGGGAACATCAACCGCGTCTCGCGATTCACGCTGCAGGGTGACCGCCTCTCCGGTGAGCAGGTCCTCCTCGACGGCATCCCGGGTGGCACCTGCTATCACTTCGGAGGCCGGCTGCGATTCGGGCCCGACGGGCTGCTCTACATCACAACGGGAGAGGGCTACGTCCCGTCGCGCGCGGCGGATCCCAACGGCCTGAACGGGAAGGTGCTGCGCATCCGCCCGGACGGCACCGGTGAGCAGGTCTTCGCATGGGGATTCCGCAATCCCGAGGGGATCGCCTTCGACGCTGCCGGCCGCCTCTACGCGAGCAACAATGGCCCGACCGGTGACCTGGGCCTCTGTTGCCACGACGAGATCGACCTGGTCCGCCAGGGCGCCTTCTACGGCTGGCCGGCATGGGCGGCGAACGTCCGCACCCGGTACCCGCAGGATGGCCTTCCCCCGCGCGTGCCCCCGCTCGCCGAGAGCGGCACCGACACCTGGGCACCGAGCGGCATCACCTTCTACTCCCCGCACCCGGGCGAGCAGCCGACCCTGCTGATGGCCGAGCTGAGGGGGCAGGCGCTGCGGCGCTTCATCGTCGATGCGAGCAATCCCGCCCTGGTGGCCAGTCAGGAGATCGTGCTCGCAGGTCAGGGACGGCTGCGCGATGTCGAGCCCGGCCCCGACGGCTGCCTCTACGTCCTCACCACGAACCGCGACGGGCGCGGGGCTCCGCGGCCCGGTGACGACCGCGTGCTCAGGCTCTGCCCCTCGTGAGCATGTGCGCCACCTGCGTGGGCACCGAGCGCATCATCGCTCCGAGGCCGGGATGCGAACGTCGAACACGGCCGGCATGCGCCCCTCCCCCGCGGCGTTCCCGTTGGCCACCAGGATGAGCGACCCCCCGTCCTGGCGCAGCGCCACGCCGTAGACCTTGGTCGTCTGATACCCATGCGCCGCGGAGGGATCGCCTGCCAGCGAGGCGACGTACCACCCGTTCGCTCCCCAGTCGAGCCCCCTCTCCTCGATCCTGTCGCGGTCGGGATGGAACCGGTAGACGTTCCCGCTGGCGTCGAAGAGCCAGAAGGCACCGTCGGTGTCCCGTCGCTCGCTCCACGCCCGGAGCGGGGCGCGAAGCGTGGAGTGCAGCACGGTGAACCGGCCGGTCGCCGCGTCGTACATGGTCAGGTGGTTGTCGGAGTCGGTGCCGTACAGAGCCTGGAGCGCTGCCAGTCCCAGGTGTGCTCCTGCCAGCCAGACCCGGGAACCGGCGCCCCGAGATCGGTCGCCCGCCGCGAGTAGATGTTGTAGCGGACGACGTGGCCCTGGTAGAAGCCGATCAGGTACATGTCGCCGGTTCGCGGGTCGATGTCGGGCCGTCCGTGGAACTTGCCCTCGCCGTGCGGCCCGAAGAGATCCTTCGAGAAGAGCAGGATCCGAGCCCTCCGTGCGGCCGGATCGTAGGAGACGAGCAGCGCGCCGTCATGGCCACCGTGGTCGGAGGCGGCGTGGTCGCCGAGGCCGAAGTAGTACCGGCCGTCGGGCCCCCGCACCACGTTGCCCCATGCTCCGTAGTCCGGCCCGTACCGCCGGGGGTCGATGTGGAGCACGCCGAGGTCGACGGTGGGCGCCGTCCGAGCCACGACCGCTCCGTGAGGATCCCCTTGCAGCAACTCGGCGGAGCTGTCGACGAACCTCGTGACGACCGGCAACGGGTAGCTGAAGGTCCGCGAGTCCAGGGGTGCCACGCGCAGCGAGGTGCGCGCGATGACCGTGGCGACCACCCCGACGGCGACGGCCACGATCAGGGCCGCTGCCCATCGCCGCCGCGCCCGGCCAGCACGCACCGCTCCGCCTCCGTGATCGGTCACCGGTGACGGCTGGCGGTCCGACCCCACGGCGCTCGCTCAGCCGACCAGGACGACGCCCCAGCCGTCTGCCGGGATCCTACCAACGTCGCGCCGCAGGATTGGAGCGGCAGCGGGGTGTCAATCGCGGCGATCCCTTCGGAGGCGCCGCACCGAGCGGTACACCGGCGTACCCTCCGTGGCGACGAGGCGGCGGGCGGCAGGAGGGACAGCAGTGAGCGGGGGTCACAGCGCCGCGTGGCGTCCGGGTGTGACGGCCGCGACCGGCACGGTCGTGGCCATCGGCGCCTTCACGAGCGCCTCGCTCGGCGGCGCGGCCGCCGGTGGCCAGCCGGCCGTACCGGGATTGGGCGTCCGCGCGCTCGCCGACCGCGACGCCAGCGTATGGGTCGACAACGCTGGGGGCAACGCCGGTTCGCATCACGCTGAGAACCGCCGGCTGGCGTGTGCGCCCATCGACGTGTGGGGAGCCGATCTGGAGCACGGCAGCGGGACGTATGCGATCGTGTCCGAGGAACCCACCGACCACGACCAGAAGGTGGTCCGGGGCGACTGGCACTACGCCGACGAGCATGGCGGGAAGCAGGTCCTCACCAGTCTCGCCGGCGCCGACCTGGTGAGGGCCGCGGTCGACCAGAATGCCGCGCCCCATGAGGAGGACGGCTTTCACTTCGCGGTCCGCATCAGGAAGGGCGGTGTGGAGCACGAGCGTCACTTCTGGATCGCGCCGTGCCCGCCGCCGGCCCCGGCGCCTCCGGCTCCCGCAGCCGTGCCCCCGCGGTCCGGGGTGAGCGGTGCCACCGCCGCCGTCCCCAGGACAGGAGCGGATCCCCGCAACCTCGAGGGCCTGCTGCTGGTGACCGCGGGCAGCGGCTGCCTCGGCGCGGCCTCGCTGATGCGGCGGCGCCGCTTCGCCGTCGCCATGCCGGCCGGTGTGACGGCGGACGCGTGGCCGGAACGGCGTGCCGCCGCCGGGGCCTCGGCGCCCCCGGGGCCACGACTCGGCGCTCCCGGCGGCCGGTCCATCGGGGCGCGGACCGCCGCGGTCGGCGCGGTGCTCGCCATCGGACTGCTCGGCGCGGTGACCACGCATCTGCCACAGGTTGCAGCGAATGGCGTGGGCCAGGTATGGGCGACCTCCGTCGGCCT
This sequence comes from Chloroflexota bacterium, assembly GCA_028287625.1. Taxonomy (GTDB): domain Bacteria; phylum Chloroflexota; class Dormibacteria; order Aeolococcales; family Aeolococcaceae; genus CF-96. The sequence continues at coordinate 4,743 of JAQBPH010000190.1, forward strand.
CATGCGCGCGGCGGCAACCGACGCCCACCAGCTCGTTTTCCCACCGCCTCCGCCCGCCCGCGTCGTGCCCGTCGA
>JAQBPH010000284.1:0-5096 GCA_028287625.1 Chloroflexota bacterium
GTGAGGATCAGCGGCGGCACCAGGCGCAGCGTCCGCGGACCGGTGGCGTTGACGATCACCCCGGTGCGGAGCCCCGCGCGCACCACCTGCGGGGCGACGTCGGCGTCCAGCTCGGCGGCGACCATCAGGCCCCGGCCCCGCACCGCGGCGACCGGCGCGCCCAGGCCGCGGAGCCGCTCGCGCAGGTGCTCGCCCACCCGGGCGGCGTGGCCGACCAGGCCGCGCTCCTCGATGGTGCGCAGCACCTCGGCCGCCACCGCCGTCGCCAGCGGGTTGCCGCCGAAGGTGCAGCCGTGGTCACCGGGCTCGAGGACGTCGGCACGGGGCGCGGCGAGGATGGCGCCCACCGGGACGCCGCCGCCGAGCCCCTTGGCCACGGTCATCACGTCGGGGGTGATGCCGGCGTGCTGGTGCGCCCACCACCGTCCGGTGCGCCCCATGCCGCTCTGCACCTCGTCGAGGATCAGCAGCAGCCCGCGCTCGTCGCAGAGCGCGCGCAGCGCCCGCAGGGTCTCGTCGCGCACCAGGTTGACGCCGGTCTCGCCCTGCACCGGCTCGAGCATCACCGCCACGGTGCTCTCGTCGACGGCGGCCGCGACCGCGTCCGCGTCGTCGAAGTCGACGTGCACGAAGCCGGCGGGCATGGGCGCGAAGGGCGCCATGTAGCGGGGGTTGCCGGTGGCCGCGAGGGTGGCCAGGGTGCGGCCGTGGAAGGCGTTGCGGACGCAGACGATGCGGTGGGCGCCGTCGCGGTGACGCTGCCCCCACTTGCGGGCGATCTTGATCGCCCCCTCGTTGGCCTCGGCCCCGCTGTTGCAGAAGAAGACGCGCGCAGGGAAGGCGGTCTCCACCAGCCGCCGTGCCGCCTCGATCATCGGCTCGGTGTAGTAGAGGTTGCTGACGTGGACCAGCAGCGACGCCTGCCGCTCCAGGGCGGCGCGCACCGCCGCGGGCGCGTGGCCCAGCACGTTGACGGCGATGCCCGCGACCATGTCGAGGTACTCGTTGCCCTCGGTGTCCCACACCCGCACGCCCTCGCCGCGCACCAGCGCCAGCGGCTGGCGGGCGTAGGTGCTCATCAGGTACCGCGACTCGAGCTCGCGCAGGGCGTCGAGCCCGCTCGTGCCGCTCCTCATGCCGCCTCCGGGGTGTCGTCGCCGCCGTCGCGAATCATCGTGCCCACCCCCGACTCGGTGAGCAGCTCGAGCAGCAGCGAGTGGGGCACCCGGCCGTCGATGATGTGGGCGGCGCCGCCGCCCTCGAGGGCGCGAAACGCGGCCAGCACCTTGGGGATCATCCCCCCGCTGATGGTCCCGGCGGCGATGAGACGGCGCGCCCGCGCCGGGTCGAGCTCGCTGATCAGGCTGCCGTCGGCGTCGTGGATGCCGTCGACGTCGGTGATCAGCAGCAGCTTGGAGGCGCGCAGCGCCACCGCCAGCTCGGCGGCGACGGAGTCGGCGTTGACGTTGTAGGCCTGGCCGTCGTAGCCGAGCCCGATGGAGGCGACCACCGGGATGCGCCCCTGGTCGAGGATGGACTCGATCGGCTCGGGGTTCACCTGGGCGACGTCACCGACGAAGCCGAGGTCCTCGCCCGCCTCCGGGGGACGGGGGCGCACCAGCAGGGTGGGGCCGTCCTCGCCGCTCAGCCCGATGGCGCGGCCGCCGAGGCGGTGGATGCCGGCGACCAGCTCGGGGCCCACCTTCCCGGTGAGCACCATCTTCGCGATCTCCATGGTCTGCGCGTCGGTGACCCGCAGGCCGTTGACGAACCGCGTCTCCACCCCGATGCGCCTCTGCCACGCGCTGATCTCCGGCCCGCCGCCGTGGACGAGCACCGGACGCAGGCCGACGAAGCGGAGCAGCACGACGTCCTGCAGCACCGGCTCGGTGTCGCCGCTCTCGATCGCGGCGCCGCCCAGCTTCACCACCACGGTCTGGCCCGCGAAGCTGCGGATGAAGGGCAGCGCCTCGACCAGCACCTCGGCGCGGCGGATCCGTTCGTCCATGGTCTCCACGGTCATTCGGCAGCTCCGCTATGTGGTGTAGTCGGCGTTGATGCGCACGTAGCCGTCGCTGAGGTCGCAGCCCCAGGCGTGGCCCACCGCCTCGCCGGCGCCGAGGTCGACGTCGAGGTCGACGCGACGGCCGCCGAAGATGCAGCGGATCACCTCGAGGTCGGCGTCGACGGGCGCGCCGCCCTCGAAGACGGGGATGCCGCCGATCGCCACCCGGCAGCGGTCGAGCACGAACGCGGCGCCGCTGCGGCCCACCGCGGCGACGATGCGTCCCCAGTTGGGGTCGCAGCCGTGGATGGCGGTCTTGACCAGCGGGCTGCCGGCCACGGTGCGGGCGGCGAGGCGCGCCTGCTCGACCGTGGCGGCGCCACGCACCTCGACCCGGAAGTGGCGGGTCGCCCCCTCGCCGTCGGCGGCGATCATCTCGGCGAGCTCGTCGCAGACGTCGAGCACCGCGGTCTCGAGCGCGGCCAGCCCGCCGCTGGCGGCGGAGACCGGCTCGCCGCCGGCGGCGCCGTTGGCGAGCATCAGCAGGGTGTCGTTGGTCGAGGTGTCGCCGTCGACGGTGACGCAGTTGAAGGTCTGGTCGGTGACCCGGCGGAGCAGCGGCTGCAGCACACCGTCGGCGACGGGCGCGTCGGTGGTCACCAGGGCGAGGAGCGTGGCCATGTCGGGGTGGATCATTCCCGATCCCTTGGCCACGCCGCCCACGACCACGGGGCGGCCGCCGATCTCCACCCGGCGCACCGCCTGCTTGGGCACGGTGTCGGTGGTCATGATCGCCCGGGCGACGCCGTCGCCGGCCTCGGGGCACAGAGCCGCGGCGGCGGCGCGCACCCCTCCCAGCACCCTGGGCATCGGCATCGGGCGGCCGATCACCCCGGTGCTGCACACCAGGATCTGCGCGGGGTCGAGGTCGCAGGCGTCGCCCGCCGCCTTGCACATCGCCAGCGCGTCGCGGAAGCCCTGGACCCCGGTGCAGGCGTTGGCGTTGCCGGAGTTGAAGAGCACCGCCTGCACCCGTCCCTGGCGCAGGGTCAGCTGGGAGATCACCACCGGCGCGGCCTTGACCAGGTTGCGGGTGAAGACGCCGGCCGCCTGGCAGGGGCGCTGGCTGCGCACGATGGCGACGTCGAGCCGGCCGTCGCCGCCGTGGTCGCGGATGTCCGCCGCGGCCGCGCCCGCGAGGAAGCCGGAGGGGGCGCAGACCCCGGTGGCCCGGCCGTCGCCGGCCACCGCGGGGATCACGGCCACCGGGGATGCAGCGGCAGCCCCGCCGTCTCCTCGAAGCCGAAGCGCAGGTTCAGCGCCTGGATGCCCTGGCCCCCCGCGCCCTTGACCAGGTTGTCGACGGCGCAGGTGACCACGGCGACGCCGTCCTGCCAGCCGACGTTGAGCGCCGCGAGGTTGCTGCCGGCGACCGACTTGGTGGCCGGCGGGGTCTCGTCGTAGCGCAGACAGGGATGCGCGGCGCAGAACCCGGCATAGAGCTCGCGCAGCTCGGCGAGCCCGGTGCCGGGCAGCGGCCGCAGGTAGGCGGTGGCGAGGATGCCGCGGGTCATCGGCACCAGGTGGGGGACGAAGGTGAGCCGCACGTCTGTCTGCGGGGGGTCCACGACCCCCCGTCCAGCTCCGGGCATCGACGCGATGCCCGGTGCCACCCCCCCGGCCGCGGCGGCGCGGCGCAGCTCCTGGATCATCTCCGCCTTGTGCCGGTGGCCGTCGACGCCATAGGCCCTCACCGACTCGTTGACCTCCGCGTAGTGCACCCCCAGCGAGGGGGAGCGCCCGGCGCCGCTCACCCCGCTCTTGGCGTCGACCACCAGGTCGGCCTCGACCAGCCCGGCGCGCAGCGCGGGGACGGTGGCGAGCAGCGTCGCGGTGGGATAGCAGCCGGGGGCGGCGATGAGGTCCGCGTCGCGCAGCTCGCCGTCGAGCAGCTCGCAGAGCGCGTACACCGACTCGCCGCAGAGCCCGGGTGCGGGGTGGGCGACGCCGTACCAGCGCTCGTACTCGGCGGCGTCGCGCAGCCGGAAGTCGGCGCTCATGTCGACCACCACCGCGCCGCCCTCGATCCACTCCCGGGCATGCGCGGCGGCGACGGTGTGGGGCAGCGCGGTGAGCACGGCGTCGACCCCGTCGACCTCGAAGCCGGGCTCCAGGGGCATGTCGACGGCGCTCCCGGGGACGACCTCACGGAAGCGCCTGCCCGCGTGGGAGCGTGCGAGCAGGCGGGTGAGCTCGACGTGGGGGTGGCGCGCGAGGATCTCGACGCACTGCACCCCGATGTAGCCGGTGGCCCCGGCGACGGCGACGCGACAGCGGCTGGTCACCGCGCCTTTATACACTCCTAGTGAATATTCATGCAAGCGACGCCACCCCGTGCCGGAGCCCTATCCTCGCCCGCATGCCGCCGCCCCCAGCCATCCACCTGGTCCGCTGGGAGGCGCAGGACCCGGCCACCGTGCTCTCCCTCTACATGCGCAACCGCGCCCACCTCTCCCCCTGGGAGCCGGTGCCGGTGCCCGGCTTCCACACCATCGAGGGGCAGCGCGCCCGCAGCCTCGAGGCGACCGCGTCCCGCTCCGCCGGCCGGGGCGCGGAGTTCGCCATCGTCGAGGACCGGGGCGGCGAGCTGGTGGGACGCGTGGGGCTGAGCGGGATCATGCGCGGGCCCTTCCAGAGCACCCACCTCGGCTACCTGGTCGATGCCGGCCACTGCGGCCGCGGCTACGCCACCGAGGCGGTGCGCCAGCTGCTCGAGGTCGCCTTCGGCGAGCTGCGGCTGCACCGGGTCGAGGCGGCGGTGATGCCCGCCAACCTCGCCTCGCTGCGGGTGATCGCCCGCGCCGGGTTCCGCGAGGAGGGGCTGGCCCGCCGCTACCTGCTCATCAACGGCGTCTGGGAGGACCACCGCATCTTCGCCCGCACCGTCGAGGACCCACCCGCCACCTAGGCTCTGAGCGCTGACGCGGTCCTGCGAAGGGGAAGCGCCCCAGGCCATCAGCTCCCTCGTCGCTGACAGCCTTCCTCCTAACTAATAGCGGCGGCGGGGCCCGAGGAAGTCGATCTGCTTGGG
>JAQBPH010000297.1:0-4360 GCA_028287625.1 Chloroflexota bacterium
GCGCGGTGAGCGCGTGCGCCGAGGGGAAGGTCTGCTCGGCGGAGCCGAAGCTCTGGGAGATGACGTCCGCGAGGTGGTGGTCGACCACGTACTGCTCGGCGCGGACGATGTCGGGGAAGCCGGAGAGACCCTCGGTCTCCGCGGTCGGGGTCGCCACCAGGAGGATGCGGGCCCCCGGCGCCATGGCGTGGGCCCACTCCACGTCCAGGGTGGTCTCCAGCGCCCAGAGGATCATCTCCGGGTGGCGCGGGTCGAACGCGGGCGGCGCGCCCGCCGGGTGGATGACGCTCAGCTCCGGGTCGGGCAGGTCGAAGGCGGTGTCGAAGCGGTGGAGGTCGCTGGCCAGGTCGGGCGCCCCGAAGGCGTCGACGACGGCGATGGTGCGGCCGCGCCCGTCGAGCCCGCGCTCGAGCAGCGGGTCGACGTTGTACGCGCGCCGCAGCTGGGCGGGCTGGTAGCAGGCGACCTTCAGCAGGGTGCGACACTGCGCGGTGTCCGGTGGCGCCGCCAGCCCGGCCGGCAGCACCTGCCCGGCGATCGCCGGGACCGGGACCGGCAGCCGCGAGCCGCCGGCAGACATCGCCGAGGCTGCGGCGAGGAGCGCGACCCCCGCGACGGCGCCTGCACCTGATCTCGATCCCATCCCCTTCCTCCGTTCGCCGCGTTCCGGGTGCAGCGCCAGGATCATAGGCGAACACGGTGCGATCAGTCTGTTTGGATCGCTCGGGACGGTCCCCACCACGGCCGCCGGTGACGGACCTGTGGCCGGTCGCCGTCGATTCGATGACCGTGCAGGTGCCGTGGACCGGTGACCGGGATCATGGGGAACGCCGTGGACCACCTCCCCCACGGGCTCCGCCTGCTGCTCCGCGACAGGCGGACGGTGTCCGGCGCCCTCGCCCTCGCCACCCTCCTCCTCGGCGTGGCCGGCTGGACCGCCGGTGGCGCCACGCTGCAGAACTGGGCGGTGGGCCTGGGGATGGACGAGGAACGCGGCGCGCTGCTCGGCGCCCTGCTCGTGACCGCCGTCGGGAGCGCGGTGACCGCGCTCGCCTCGGGCCGCACTGGCGCTCCCCGCGCCGGCGCCATCCTCGCCTTCGCGGGGGTCGAGATCGGCCCCTTCCTGGTGCGTGGCACCCGGGTCACGACCACCCCGGGCCTGTCCGCCCACCTGACCCTGTGGGGCTGGTTCGCCCAGCCGGTCGGCATGATCCTGCTCGCCGCCGCCGCCATCAGCCTGGGCGCCGCCGGCGGTGTGCTGGCGCGCCGCGACCTGGCGGTGCTGGTGCGGCTGGTCCGCCGCCGCAACGCCGCCCGCGCCGCGCTGCCGGTGGTGGGCGTGCTCGTCTATCTCGGCGCCGGGGCCGGCGCGGTGGCCCTGCAGGACGGCCCGGTGAGCGCTCTCTACGGCTACTCGCAGCCGGCGGTGGTGCGGCCGCCGGACCGCGTCTCGGCGCTGGCCACCGCCTCACCTGCGCCCACGCTCGGGCCGGCCGCTCCCGACCCCACCTCGATCCCCGGGGACACTGTCGGCGCCGCGCCAGGTCGCGTATCGTCGATACCGACGCTGGTGCGCCGCGGACCGGTGCAGACGCCGGCGGCGCCATCCCAGCACCGCCCGGGAGTCAGCAACATCGACAGCCTCTGGATCGGCGGACGGCACGTGAACGTCTACGTGCCGGCGCTGTACGACAGCAGCCTGGACCGGGCCTTCCCGGTGCTCTACCTCCTCCACGGCTATCCGGGCAACGCCGGCCAGTGGGCCGGGTCCGGAGCGCAGCTCCCCGCGGTGCTGGACCAGCTGATCGCGTCCGGACAGATGCCGCCGGTGATCGCCGTCCAGCCGGACGGGAACGGCCAGGCGTTCGACGACGCGGAGTGGGGCGACGACTCCCGCGGCGACCAGGTGGAGCGGTGGCTCACCAGCCAGGTCCTCCCGGAGGTCGACGGCCACTACCGGACGCTCGGCGCCCGGTACCGAGGCATCGCGGGCCTCAGCGCCGGCGGCTTCGGCGCGGTGAACATCGCCATCCGCCACCCCGACCTGTTCCGCTGGGCGGCCAGCTACTCCGGGTACTTCACCGCGCGCGCCGACATCTTCCGCGGGCTGGCGGCGGCCAACAGCCCCGACCAGACCGCGGCGAGGCTCCCCGTCGACCAGCGGATGCCGCTCTTCATCGGCGTCGGGGACACCGACCGCGAGTACGTCGACGCCAACCGTCGGTTCGTCGGCCAGCTCGAGGGGATGGGCTGGACGGCGCTGAGCAGCCAGGTGGTGGGCGGCGGTCACGGCTGGGAGGCCTGGCGCGCCGAGATGGTCGACAGCCTGCGCTGGCTGGGGACACTCTGGGGCACGGCGCCCGGGGCCCACGCGGCCGCGCCCTCGCCGAGCCGGCCGGCCCCGGCGGGCGCTCGGTGAGCCGGGCCCCCGATGGCCGCTGACGGCGCGCTGCGCCTGCTCGTGGCCCGCCACGCGCCCCCGGCGGTCAGCGTCCGGCTGGTCGCGGCCGCCGCCCTCATGCTCGCCTGGTCGAGCCTGGTGCTGGCCCACCCCGCGTCCTCCTGGCTGGTCGGCGAGTCGCAGCTCGAGCTCGAGGCGGTCATCCCCTTCTCGCTGGGCATGCTCGGCCTCGCCGTCGGCATCGGGCTGGGCCGCCGCGACACCTGGTGGCTCGGCGCCGGCGTGCTCACCGGCTCGCTCACCGCTCTGATCGTCAACCCGGTGCACCCCTGGTACGCCGTGGGCGCCAGCGCGGTGGCGGTGACCGTGCTGGTGCTCTTCGCGCCGTCGATCCGGCGCCCGTGCGCGGCGGTGACGGCCGGTCGGGGAATGGTGCTGGCCGGCACCGCCGCCCAGCTCGCCGTCGCCGTGCTCGGCGCCCGCACCCAGGCGGGCCCGGTGCCCCTCCCGTTCCTCGTCGGCGGCGTCGCCGTGGCCGGGGCGATGCGCCACCGCCCCCGGCGCCCCCGGCTCGTGACGCCGGAGCGCGGCGCCGTCGAGGAGGCCCAGCGCGCCCACGGCCGCACCCACATCTCGGCGTTCGTGGCGGGCCCCGACAAGCAGGTGGTCGAGCTCGACTGCGGTGCCCTGGTGGGGCTGCGGGTTGCCGCCCGGGTGGCCGTGACCGCGGGGGATCCCCTGGTCGAGGAGGCGCAGCAGCCGCGCGCCGTCGCCGAGTTCCTCGCGCTCTGCGAGCGGCAGGGCTGGGACCCGTGCTTCTACCAGTCGTCGCCGGCGCTGCGCGCCACCTACCGCGCCGCCGGGCTGCAGCTGGTCAAGTTCGGCGAGGAGGCGATCGTCGACCTCGCCGACTTCACCCTGGCATGCTCCCAGCGCGCCAACCTGCGCCGCGAGGTCGGCCGGGCCCGCCGCGCCGGGCTCTCGGCCGCGGTGCTCCCGTGGGCGACCGCCAGGCCGCTGCTCCAGCGCGAGCTCGACGAGGTCTCGCGCTCCTGGCTGGAGCGGCACGGCCAGCGCGAGATGGGCTTCTCCCTCGGCCGCCTCGGCGACACCGTCGACGCCCGCACCTGGCTCACGGTGGTGCGCGACCCGCAGGGCCGCATCCAGGCATTCAGCTCATGGCTCCCCCTGGGCGCCGACGGCATCGCCCTCGACCTGGTGCGACGCAGCCCGCAGGCGTCCCCCGGCGCCATGGACCTGTGCCTCGCCGAGACCCTGGAGGAGGCGCGGCGCCGGGGCGTGCGCACCGCCTCGCTGGGGTCGGTGCCGATGCGCGACTCCGCCGCCAGCGCCCCGGACGGCGTGGTCGCGCACCGGGTCCGCACCACCCTCTACCGGCACGGCGCCGGCGGCTACCGCTACGACTCGCTGGCGCGCTTCAAGAGCAAGTTCGCACCCACCTGGGTCGACCGCGACGTCGCCTTCCCCGGCAGCCTGGCCGCGCCCAGGGTGCTCGCCGCGCTCGCCGCGGTGCACTGGCAGGGTCGCGAGTAGCCGGTTCTGCGGCCGGTGCCGCCGACACCCGGCTGTCGCGGGCGCGACGCACCCTGGCGCCGTGACCGCCCACGCCCCCACCGCGACCCGATAGTGTGCCCCCTCCGATGGTGCCCGAGCTCGTCCGCGTCCGCCCCGGACCAGCGGCGACCGCGTGGCTCGCCGGCCGCATCCGTGCGATCCAGGCAGACGACCCGCTCCAGCCGGTGACGGTGGTGGTGCCCGGGCACCAGGCGGGCCTCCACCTCCGCCGCCGCCTCGCCGCCGGGGGCTACGCCAACGTGCGCTTCACGGTGCTGGCCCGCCTCGCGGAGTCGCTCGGCGCCGGCCGCCTCGCCGCCCGGGGACGCACGCCGCTGACCGCGGTCACGCGCGCCGCGCTGGTGCGCACCGCGCTCGCGGCCG
>JAQBPH010000513.1:0-4265 GCA_028287625.1 Chloroflexota bacterium
CGGGTTCGGCTGCCCAGGGCCCTCGCGCTGCGGATGCTCGCACTCCGCGGCCTCGCGGTCTCGGTCGCGACCGAGACCGACGGTCAACCGTGAGCTCGCGAGCCGTCCTCGTCCTGCGCCTCCGCGGAGGTGGCGCCGTGCTGTGCGCGACCGTGCTGGCCGGCGCTGGCGCTCCGGGGCGCAGCTCGCACCCGATGACCTCTCACCCGGCCCAGGCGGGGCCCACCAGGCGGGAGACGCCCGTATCGACCGGCCCTGACGCTGGAGCCTGCCAGCCGGCGCTCCTCGACCCCGTCAAGGGCAAGCGCTCCGCGTGGCCTGCGGCCACCCCTGACGGGCGGAGCGCCGCCCGCCTCATCGGCACCATCGGGCCGGTCGACGGCCCCCCACCTGGAGACCCCGACATGCTGAACCGCGCTGAGATCATCGGCCGCCTCACCCGCGACCCGGAGCTGCGCTACACCCCCACCGGGAAGCCCGTCGCCCAGATGGCCATCGCCACCAATGCCGATCTCGGCAAGGACGAGAACGGCGAGCGCCGCGAGACCGTCGAGTACCACGACGTCGTCATGTGGGGCACCACCGCCGAGACGACCGCTCGCTACCTGAGCAAGGGCCGCCTGGTCTTCGTCGAGGGCCGCCTCCAGACCCGCTCATGGGAGCACGAGGGCATCACCCGCCGGCGCACCGAGATCGTCGCCTCGCGGGTCCAGTTCCTCGACGCGGCGAAGGCCGGGACCGAGTTCACCGGCCCGCAGCTCGCCGGCGCCGCCACCGGCGGCGACGTCGATCCCGATGACGTGCCCTTCTAGCCGATCACCGGGCGGCGGCCAGGAACGCCGCCCGGCCCTTCACCTGGAGCCCCTCGCCCGCCTCGGGCGGGGGGCTCTCTTCATGCCGTCGGATATTCCGGCGGAATCAGGCTCGAGCGGTGGTCAACGTCGATCCCGGACCACCGAGTCGATCGCCTCCCCAACCGATCCGTGGAAGTCGACGAGCCGGGTCGCGACTTCGCGGTCACCAACCAGGGTGACGAGGTCGGAGAACCCGTCCCTCACGGCTCCGATCGGCGGGCTCTGCCGCTCTCTGGCTGGCGCACGAAGGAAGCGGTCGACTTCGGCGAAGAATGGATCGTCCGCCAGGGTCTCTGGCGCACGGACGGGGCGATCAGGCTCGGCCGGTGGCTTCGCATGAGGTGGACCGGCGGGACGCCCCTGTACGCGCAGCAGGTAGCGATAGAGCGCGACGAGGACAACCCCCAGCGCGAGGACGCCACGAACCCATCCCATCGGTCAACCCTCGCGCGTCCTCGGCCGCTCCGTCAAGAGGGCTGCCGGCCGTCGCGGCGCCGGAATGGCCGAGTGGCTCTGGGACGAGAGCGGCGCCCACGAACCTCTCGCCCGTCGGGCTGCGCCTGCCCGGGACGACGCCCGGGACACAGCGCCCACCACGCCAGCGGCGAGGCCAGCCTCCGCGGCGGCGCACCGAGAGACGCCGAGTGCCCACCGTCCGGCCCTCAGTCAGCCTGACGCCCGTCGACGCGGGCGTGCATCACTCGAGAGCACGAGGACGCTCCCTCGTTCCCTCGCGGTCCTCGACCAGATCGACAAGCAACCTGACGCTCCGGCCCCCCGCGGGGCACTCGGTGCGGCCGAAACCGGTTGCTAGTGGTGAAGGGGATATCGACAGAGTACGATCACGCCAACCAGATCGACGCCGACCGCGGCCTGCAGCAGCGCTCCGCTTTTAAGCTGAGGCATGCGGGCACGGGCCGGGTCGGCGTGACCGGGCGACCACGCCTCGGCCGGCGGTGCGTGGGCACGTCGAGCCGACCGGCCGAGCCCTTGGAGGGAAATGAGATGGAGCAGAGGCCGCTTGCGCCGTCACGCGTCATCTCGGCGAACAAGCCGAGCGTCGTCGCCGTCCTGGTCCGTGAACTGGCGCTTCTGTACGCGCAGGGTCTCGCGCTGGGAGACACGGACCCCCTGAGAATCCTGGACGTGCAGACGCCCCCGGACTTCGATCCCCGCAGCCGGGAATGGGGCGTGGGCCGGCGGGAGGACGGGCAGTACGTCCTAGTGGTGTGTCACGAGGGTGAAGTGGAATGGAGCCTGTTCCCCGGCATTCTCCCGCTCGCCCACAGCCATCCATACGAGGTCCGCTTCGTCACCGCGACGGGCGGTGTTGGGAACCTGCAGCACGACGTCGCCTTCGGACAGGGCATCCATCTCCTGAACCTGATCAACGAGCTGCTCCCAGCCGACGGCGTGGTCGAGTTCACCGCGGCCCTGCCGCGGCTCGTCCCGTCCAACCAGGACATCAGGGCGAACTATGCGGTGGGCGGCCGGCTCGGCCTGCCTGAGCTGCTGTTCACCCCGTACCGCTACGACTCGGAGAAGGGCACTCTGTCCATCGACAAGCGTCATCCCGGCCTTGTGATCACCTTCGGCCCGGCGCTCGGCATGCGCCGGGAGACCATCCCCGAGCGCATCCGCGGCTACCAAGAGGTGGTCAGCCTGTTCGTATCGCCCATCGCCATCGGCTACGGGCTCCCGAACCACCTCACGCAGGTCTGGTCGGGCTGGCTCAGCTGTGGATGGGCTGATCAGGCGGGGGGCATGTCGCTCTCCTCCGCGCCTCCACGAGAGCGGGCGCAGGCCGCCAGCCGGCCGGAGGTCGAAGAGGCCGTTGCGAAGATGGGCCGCACGATCCCGCCGTCCGCCATGCCGTGAGGCATGCGGCGACGAGGTGCCGCCCGACTCGTCCGACTCCGGTGCCGGCGGCGGGCGGCTCCGGCGCCAACCTCACCGGCGCCAATCACACCGACGCTAACTTCACCAACGCTTGGCCACCGTTGGAGGACGAGACGCGGGATTCCCCCATCCCTGGGCCGCTCTGACGGACCCCCGTAGGCCCGACCGACTCGCGTATCGTCATTTGACAGCCTGCCCAACTCAGCCCAGACGTCGCCTGACGCTGAGCACCCACGCTCCGTGGGCCCGAACCCGGTCGCACCATGACGGCCAGATAGCTCCGCGGCAGAACGCCACCGGGGTGGCGGGGACAAGATCGGCCCTGCGGAGGCCGTCAGCGAGCTCGCGGCCGCCGATGAGGAGCCCATGAGTCGGCTCCGGTGATCAGCCCACGTGGGCCGCCACCGCATAGCCCGCGAAGCGGTCGAGCGAGTGCCGGCCGCGGTCGTACCGTCGGGTCGTCTTGGGGTCGGCGTGGCCGGCGCTGTCCTGGACGTCGCGGAGCGGCACGCCGGCGTCGAGCGCCAGGGTGACGAAGCTGTGGCGCAGGGAGTGCGGCGAGACCGCCTTGCGAATGGAGGCGGCCCGAGCCAGGCGGCGGACGATCCGGCCGGCGTCGAAGCGGTCGAGCTGCCGGCCCTCCGAGTCGACGAAGAGCGGCGTTGCGTCGAAGAACGCGCCCGTCGCGGCGGCCAGGCCGCGATCGGCCAGGAGCGCGTCGACTGCGTGGGCCGCCGGCGCCGGGAGCGGCACCTGGTGCACGGCGCCGCCCTTGCGGAGGACCCGAGCCGTCCGGTGGCCCCGGGAGGTGCTCAGGTCGCCCAGCGTGAGCCCCAGGGCCTCGCTGATGCGCAGCCCGCAGTGCAGGAGCAGGCTCGCAAGCGCGGCATCACGAGGGCCGGCCAGCGCGGCGGCGTGGAGGAGCCGGCGTACCTCGTCGACGTCGAGGCCCAGGCGGGGGCTGTCCTGGCCCGTCGCCGGGCGCCGGATCCGGGCGACCGGGTTGCGGGCGATCACCTCGAGGTCGATCGCCTCGGCGTAGTAGCCGCTCAGCGCCGACAGGTACTGGGCCCGGGTCGCCGGGCTCCTCCCCTGCTCCTCGAGGTGGCGCAGCCAGCGCTCCACGTGGGCGCGCTGGACGGCCAGGAGGTCGAGGCCCTGCTCGCTGCACCAGGTCGACCAGGTGCGGAGCGCGTTCGCGTAGGCGTCGCGGGTGCGCGCCGGGTGGCGGACGAGGAAGGCGGCGCCTACCCGCTCGGCCGGGCTCTGCGGGTCGAGCTGGTCGACGGCGGTCGCCGCCGGCGGCAGCTTGACAATGGCGGTGCCGGGGGTGCGGTCCACGGCCCGCAAACTAGCACATAATGCTGCAACTTATGTGCGGCGCCACGGCCCGCCGGCGCCCGCAGCCGTCGACCTTCGGCGGAGAAGGGTCGAACCGAGCAGGGCGAGCCTTACATCTATGCGTCAATAGCGCCAACCGCGACGATTTGATCCTAATCGCGCAGGCTTCCG
>JAQBPH010000306.1:0-4278 GCA_028287625.1 Chloroflexota bacterium
ATCTCGCGGCCGAGACCCGCGGCCCGCGCCTCGTCGGTGCGCAGCTCCTCGGCACGCCGCGCCACCGCCCCCTCGGCGGCGACCTCGGCGGCGAGCGAGCGCGCCTGCTCGAGGTCGTCGCGGCCGAGGCGGGGCACCCGTCCGAGGGCGCGGACGGAGGTGGCGATCTCGGCGCGGCGGCGCTCTGCGGCGCGGATGCGCTCACGGGCGTCGTTCCAGCGGCGCTGGGCCTGCGCGGCCACCTCCTCGAGCTGGCGCAACTCGCCGCCGAGGGCGGTCACCCGCTCTTCGCACTCCATCGGGAAGGTGGCGAAGCCGCGCCAGGTCTCGGTCAGGGTCTCCAGCCGGCCGGCCTCCTCCTGGGCGATCGCGAGCGCGCGCCGGGTGGCGCCGAGCACCGCCAGCCGGCCCGTGAGCCACTCGCGCTCGCACTCGCTGCGCCGCGCGGCGGCGGCGGCGGCGGTGCGCTCCAGGGTGGCCAGCCGCTCCATCTCACGGGCGGTGGACTCGGTGCGCTCGCGGGCCCGGAGCAGCTCGGTCTCGACCCGGCGCAGCCGCGCCGTGGCCGCGCCCAGCGGGCTGCGGGAGCGGCCCTCGGTGCCCACGCGGTCCATCGCCTGGCGCAGCCGGCCCAGCGCCTCGGCGGCGGTGGCCCGGCTGGCGGAGTCGGCGAGCCGCTGGATCGCCTCCTGCAACCGGTCGGCCCGCTGCGCCGCCGCATCGGGCGCGTCGGGCCGCAGCCCGTCCTCGCCCAGGCAGGCGGTGGCGCAGAAGACGGCCTCGTCGATGCCGAGGTGGACGAGGCCGGGCACCACCAGCCGCCCGATGCGGAGGCGGTCGGTGACGTCGCGGCCGCCGATCTGCTGCACCTGGGCGACCTGATCGCGCTCCTCCAGCCGGCGGGCGACCCGGTAGCGACGGCCGTCGCCGAGTGCGTAGGTCAGCGCCAGCCCGTAGCTGCCGGCGTCCCAGGGCTGCCAGCGCACCCAGTCGCTGCGCTCCACGGCACGGCCCGGGCCGCCCGCGGCGATGCCGTAGAGGGCGACGCGCACGGCCCGGTGGACGGTCGACTTGCCCGCCTCGTTGGCTCCCCAGAGCACCGTCATCCGGGGGGCGAGATCGAGGCGCAGGTCGCGGAGGCGGCCGAACCCCGCCACGTCGAGCCGCTCCAGCCTCACCGCAGGCCCACCTCGGCTCCGCCGAGGGCCTGCAGCCCGTAGCGGAGGGTGTCGCCGAGCACGGCGCGCTCGCGGGGATCGTCCTCGCGGTCGATGGCGGCGAGCACGGACCGGGTGAAGGCGCCCCGCGCGGTGCGGTCGGCGGCGGCGGCGTCGACGTCGATCGCCGGGCTGGTGAGGTCGCGGAGTCGCACCGTGGCGGCGCCGGTGGCGTCGGCGACCGCGGCCTCGACCAGCGGCAGGTCCAGGGCGAGGTCGGGGTCGACCTCGCCGCGGAGGCTGAGGCGGAGCATGGCGCGCTCCGGCGCCAGCCCGGCGAGCGCCTCGCGCGCCGCCACCCGGGCACGCTCCACCGCCTCGCCCGAGGAGCCCGAGCCCGCCAGGTCGCAGTCGTGCTGCACCGCGGTCCAGCGGTTGAGGGTGAGTGGCTGGTACTCGATCACGCCCCGCTCCGACACCTCCACCACCACCGGCCCGCGCCCCCCCTCCTCGTCGAAGGTGAGCGGCTCGGGGCTGCCGGGGTAGAGGAGCCGGGCGACCGGGTCGACGCGGCGGCGGTGGTAGTGGCCGCAGAGCGCCGCCGCGAAGCCGCGCCGGGCGATCCGCTCGGCCTGGAAGGGGCCGTGCAGCGACTTGCCCGGTGGCCGCCCGCCCAGCTCGGCGCCGTGGAACAGGGCGAGGTGGACGCCGCTCCCCACCTCGGGGCCCTCCAGCGGGTCGCCGCTCCAGGCGGGGTCTCGGTGCGCCAGCCCCCAGAGGCTGAGGCCGTCCGCGAGCGGCGCCGGCTCGAGGGTGGCGCCGGTGAAGAGGTGGACGTTCGCGGGCCAGCGCATCCGCTCGTACAGCGACCCGGGGAGGAGGGCGTCGTGGTTGCCGGGGGCGAGGAAGACGCGCATCGGCTGCCAGGACGCGAAGAGGTCGACCAGGAAGCGCCCGGTGTCGAGCCCGGCGTGCTCGTGCTCGTAGAGGTCGCCGCCGATGGTGACCGCGTCACAGGCGGTCTGCCGGGCCGCCTCGCCGGCACGTCGCAGCGCATCCCGCAGCCCCTCGCGGCGGCGGCGGGCCACCTCCCCGAAGCAGCCCACGCCGGCGAAGGCGCGGTCCAGATGGAGGTCGGAGACGTGGAGCAGGCGGAAGGGCATGGGGCCTCGGTGACGGAACGCCACGGGAGAGGGGCCACCGCGAACATCGGTTCGCGACAGCAGGCTACCACGGCACCCGGGCGGCGCGCTACGGGTGTCCGACCGTCCGGACGCTCACCTCGGGTCGGGATCACGCAAGCCTTCCGCCGACGTGGCGTTGTCTTTGTAGCGCTGCACAGTCAGCGGTTCCGTGGCCACTGGGCTCCGGGGAGCATCCGGTTCACCCCCGGAGGCCGGGAGGGGAACGTGACCGAGGTGGGGAATGAGTGAGTACCTGACCACCGGGCAGGCGGCCGAGTTGCTCGGCGTCAGCAAGCCGACGGTGGTTCGAGCGATCCAGCGGGGGCTGCTGCGGCCTGCGCTCGTGACCCCGGGGCAGCACCGCCGCTTCCTCAGGGAGGACCTGCTCGCCTTCCGGGCGCGAGCGCTGGCATACCCGGAGGGCGACCTGGCCGACGAGCCGCAGCCGCACGGCGGCGGCCCCGTCGAGCTCAGGGGCTCGGCCGCGACCGACCGCGCCTCGGAGGCCCCCGAGACGAGGTGAAGCTGCTTCGGCGGGACGCGGCGCCACCTGCGGTGCCCGGGTCGCGCCGTCCGCTCGGCGAGCTGCTCGTCGAGCGGAGGCGCCTCCACGCCGCCATCACCATCCCCGACGCCCCGGCCCCCCGGCCGCCCTGAGCGGTGGGCCCCGCGCCCGGCAGGACTCTGCCGATCCGCGCGTTCAACTACCGGTGAGAGTGCTCGCCGTAGGGGAGGGAAGTCATGAGGCAGCGGAGGCGGCCGGTGCGGTCTCGTCGCGGGGGCGAGTCAGGATTCACCCTGATCGAGCTCCTGGTGGTGATCGCGATCCTGGGAGTTCTGGCCGCAATCGTCGCGTTCAACGTGTCCGGCGTGCACGACCGCGGCGGTGACGCGGCCTGCCGCACCGACGTGGGCACGGTGCAGGCGGCGGTCGACGCCTACCGCAACGACCACGCCGACGCCACCACCGGCGCGCCCGGTCCGGTGCCCGTCTACTCCCAGCTGGGCCAGTACATCCGGGCCACGCCGCACTCCTGCGCGCGCCTCGACGCGACCAACCCCGACGACGGTGCACCCGCCATCCGCAGCGACGGCACGGTGACCGGGATCCTCCCCTCGGACGGCCACACCCGCGTGCCCTGACGCTCCGGGAGCCCGAGCGGGATCCAGGCGCAGGTATTCCGTACCTTCGGGGTTGTACGAGTGACGCATGCGGCGCTATTGAGCCGCGAGGAAGGCGCCGAGCGCGCGGACGACCGGTGAGACCGGCGGCCCGCCAGGAAGGGTGAGCGAGGTGGCCGACCGGCCCGCCCCGGGTGGCGCGGGCCGGCGGCCGGGACCTCAGCCGGCTCGGGGGATCTGCCACCGGGTGGAGATGCCCGGCAGTTCTGCCGCCGGTTGAGATTCGCGGCCGGGTGTTCTGCCGCCGGTGGAGATGTCCGGCAGTTCTGCCGCGGGTGGAGATGCCCGGCAGTTCTGCCGCCGGTAGAGGTTCGCGGCAGTTTCTCCACGGTGTTTTTACCGGGGGGAGGCTCCGCCTCCCCCCGCTCCTGCCAAAGACATCGTGCGCTGGCGCGCCCGATGCCGTGGCATACCCCCCTCCGCGCCGGCACTCGCCGGCGACGCGCGCTTCGCGCGCTTGTCGTGACGGGTCGACGGGCCGAGGTCCCAGGAGGAACGCTGCGCGTTCCTCATACCGGACCCCCCGAGCGGCTTCCTGGGTGGGCGCTGGAACCCCGCAT
The DNA here is from genome assembly GCA_028287625.1 of Chloroflexota bacterium. Lineage (GTDB taxonomy): Bacteria > Chloroflexota > Dormibacteria > Aeolococcales > Aeolococcaceae > CF-96. Next base: position 4,084 of record JAQBPH010000306.1, read on the forward strand.
GGGCATCACGGCCTTCCCGGTGGCGCCTCGCTGCGCCGCCGTCACCGCGAAGCCTGAGGTTTTCCAGGAGCAACGCTGGCGTTGCTCGCTTGGTACCTCGGCCGGTGGCTGCGCAAATTGCGAGCGCGAAGCACTCGCCGCCGGCGAGTGCCGGCGAGGGGGGTCGGGAGCCGGCATCGGGCGCGCCAGCGCACG
>JAQBPH010000313.1:0-12965 GCA_028287625.1 Chloroflexota bacterium
GTGGGAGATGCCGTCTTCGACCGGTTCTCCGTGCCCATGGACGGGACCCTCGCGTACTACTGCCTCCTCGACGACATCTACCGGGAGCGGCTCGGCGGCAGCCTCGCGTGCGAGCTGCAGCACGTGGTCGACGAGTTGCTGCGCGCCACCGGCTCGGACCGGTTCACGGCGCTGCCGGTTCACACCCCAGCCGGCGTCAGCCTCCCTTCGCGGTGACGGTCTGCAGCCCGACCCAGCTGCCGCCGGTGGCCTGGTCGATGGTGAACGCCCGGTGCAGGGTGTCGCCCCTGGGGTCGAACCTCGTCTCGCCGATCGTGCCCCTCCAATCCTCCCTGCCGATCTGCGCCACGACCGCGGCTCGGAAGGCGGCGGGGTCGGAGTCGCGCGTCCCTCCGTGAGCGACGACGACCTGCCTGATGGCATCGAGCAGGATGTTCGTGCAGTCGTGGCCGTATGCGGAGTAGGCGACCGGCTGCTGGCTGAAGGTCCGCGTGTAGACCGCGTTGAAGGACGTCGCGGTGGGCAGGCCGGTGGCATCGGGCGCGCTCGACGCATAGGCCCTGTTGTTGCCACCGTCTCCGGAGACGCCGCCGTCGATGAAGTACTGCGGGTCGACGCTGCCGTCTCCGCTCAGGAAGGTGGCCTCGAGGCCGATCTCCTTCATCTGCCCGCTGACGAGCCCGGAGCCGTCGGAGGCCACACCGCCGAAGAAGACCGCGTCCGCACCGAGCGACCTCGCCTCGGTGAGCGCGCCACGGAAGTCCCTGGTGTCATCCGGCAGGCCCGTTCTCTTCACCACGGTTCCGCCGGCCTGCCTGAAGGACTGCTCGAAGTAGTTCGCGAGGTCGGTGCCGTACGTGTCCCGGTCGTCGATCACGTAGACGGAGCGCAGCTTCCGGGTGGCGAAGGCGAACTCCGCCATGACCTGGGCCTGGACGACGTCGTTCGAGATGATGCGGTAGTAGGTGATGTGGCCGCTGGGCTGCAGCGCCTGGGTGTCGATGACCGGATCGCTCCCGGGGATGGTGAGCCCCGGGTCGGTGTTCGAGGGGCTGATCAGCGCCAGGCCGGCCCGGTTGGCGATGGCCAGCTCGGCCACGGCCACTCCGGAGTTGAAGGGTCCGACCGCGCCCACGACCGCCGGGTCGCCGGCGAGCTGCTGGATGTTCTGGGCGCCCTGGAGGGGGTCGTGCTTCCCCTTGGCGACGGAGGCGTCGTCCATCGCGATGTACTCGAGATCGCAGGTGCCGAAGAGGTGGTTGGCGCGGGCCTCGGCGTTCGCGGCCGAGGAGGCGGCGGCGGCCAGCCGCTCATGCTGGGCGCACCCCTGTTCTCCTCAGCTCGATGGTGGGACGAGGCGGAGCCGGCAGCGCCAGATGGCGACAATGGGCGCCGCCCAGTTGACCAGCATATGCAGGCTCAGCCATTGAGCATCACCGTCACTCTGATGCGAATGTGACCACCAGCCCCGTTGGGCGATCGCCGGGGCTACGGATGACGCAGTGGCCCCCTCAGGCGCATACTAGGCAAACAGTAGCGCCCGTAACGAGAGGGGATGACCGATGCGCCCACGTCGCGGGCGACCGCGGTACGCGGCCCGTCGGGAGCTGGGCCGACTGTGTGCAGACATCGACGCACTGGCTCGCGAGGTCTCGCAGGGGACGCAGACGTCACCTGAGCGGATGCCGTCGCCGCCCACCACGTCGTGCCATGGGCGGTCGCCCGACGACCTGCACGCGCCGACCGGGCGCCTCCGTCTGCTGTCCGGAAGGCTCCTGGCCTCGGCGGCAGGAGTGGCGCTGGTGGCGGGGGGCACGTGGATCGGAATCCGCCCTCTGTATGCCCTGTTCCAGCGAGGCCGAGCAGACGACACCGCCCTGACACAGTGGCATCGTGGTGGCTCGCAGGCGCTGGTCGGGGGTGCACCCGACACCGCCGACAGTGCCGGCGCCACCTCGGCACCGACCTGCGGTGCATCCTCGGCTGCCGACTCGTACGCGCTGCTGACCTTTCCCAGCCTGACGCGGTACGGCTATGCGGGTGTCGCCGGCGACGGCACCTGGGACCTTCTCCGACAGCGCTCCATGGTCCACTACCAGGGGTCGGCTGCCCCCGGTGCGATCGGCAACGCAATCCTCGCCTTCCACCGGGAGCCTCACTACGAGCACATCGATCAGCTGACGGTCGGGGACGTCGTGGGGGTGCAGGATCGGACATGCAGGCTGTGGCATTACCGTATCACGCAAAGGTGGGTGGTCGCGCCGGAGAGCGTCACGCAGCTGGTCTCCACCGCTGACGCCGAGCTGACTCTCGTCACCTGTGACCCATGGTTCCGTGACGACAACCGCATGGTCTGGCGAGGATCCCTGGTGGAACCCCCAATGGGGGCCGCATCGTCCGGTTGAGGGATATCCTACGTCGTGCGCATTGCGCCGGCGGGCCTGCACACCTCGACGAGACCAGGGACCAACCAGACGAGAGGGGCAATGGAAGAGCCGAAGGCAACCCAGGCGTCGGGCCCCGCGGGGATCGATCTCGGCATACCGGGTTGTGAGCGCGCCGTGGAGGTCGGCCGCGGCGGCTTCGGGGTGGTGTACCGCGCGTGGCAGCCGGAGTTCGATCGCACCGTAGCCGTCAAGATCCTGACCACCACCCTCGAAGGAGAGGCCCGGGGGCGCTTCGCGCGCGAGCTGCGAGCGATGGGGGCACTGTCCGGCCATCCCCACATCGTGACCGTCTACCACGCGGGCTTCACGGCAGTGGGCAGTCCCTTCCTCGTCATGGGATTCGAGCCGGGGGGGGCACTGGCGGACCGGATCCGCACCGGAGGACCGCTGCCCTGGCCAGAGGCGCTGGCCATCGGTGTCAAGATGGCCGGGGCTCTCGAGACCGCTCATCGGGCGGCCGTGCTCCACCGGGACGTCAAGCCCGAGAACATCCTGCTCTCCGCTTTCGGCGAACCGAAGCTGGCCGATTTCGGCATCGCCCTGATCCAGGGGGCCAACGCCAGTCGCGCAACGGCGCTCCTTGCCACCATTCCCCATGCCGCCCCGGAGTTGCTCGCGGGCGACCGCCCCTCACCTGCCAGCGACATCTACGCGCTGGCATCCACCGTGTACACACTCATCCGCGGCCGTCCCGCCTTCGCCGGCGATGGTGACGAGGGCCCTCTGCCGATGATCGTCCGGATCGGTTCCCAGGCGGTCCCCGATCTGCGTCCGTCCGGCGTGCCGGACGCCGTCTGCGAGGTGCTCGAGCGTGGGATGGCAAAGGCACCGGCGGAGCGGGTGCGGTCGGCAGAGGCGTTCGGGCGCGAGCTCCTGCGGGCCGACGGCGAGGGCGGACGGTTCCGGACGAACCCGTTGGTCCTCGACGTCGAGGGACAGGCCGACGACGCCGGTGAGCTGGTCGGCCGTGCGGCAACACCGGTTCCGCCGAACACGCGACTCACGGGGGTGGAGCGCGCGAGTGCCGTGGAGGAGGCGGACGCACAGGCCACCATGCTGGTGAGGGATCGGGCTCCGGCTCCCACGCCGCCGGGACCGAGGAACGGTCCCACACGCGCGGTCTCCGCACCTGCTCGGGGCTTCCGGCTGCCGGCCATCCTCGCATCGCGGGGCCGGCGCATGGCCGCCGCCGCTCTGGCGGCCGCCGTCGTCGTCGTCGGACTCCTCGTGCTGACCAACTCCGGGCACGGTCACCAGCCACCATGGACCGTCGGAGCCTCGATGCCCACCGCCCGTGGATACCTGACCACGTCGACCGGCCTGGATGGTCGGATCTATGCGATGGGCGGCACGAGCAGCGGGAAGGCGCTCACGCGTGTGGAGGTGTACTCACCGCGCTTCGACAGTTGGGCGATCGACAACGACATGCCCACCGCCCGCTGGGCTGCGGCGTCGGCCACCGGACAGGATGGCCGTATCTACACGATGGGAGGATTCCTCAACGACAACGTGCTCGACACCATGGACGTGTTGACGCCGACTGCCGGCACATGGAGAGGGGCGGCACCCATGCCCACGGCGCGAAGGGCCTTTTCCGCAGTCACGGGCAGCGATGGTCGCATCTATGCCATCGGTGGCTTCGACCGCGACCATGCCCTCGCAACGGTGGAGGCGTACACGCCGGCCACCGACACCTGGACCACGGCGGCACCACTGCCAACCCCGCGTGGCCTTCTCGCCGCGGCTCTCGGTCCGGACGGGAGGATCTACACAATTGGTGGTCTCACTGAACGGGATGTCAGCACGGTCGAGGTGTACACGCCGGCCACGGACAGCTGGACGAAGGGGGCTCCGCTGCCCACTCCGCGCAGCGGGGTTGCGGCGGTGGCGGCAGCCGACGGCCGCGTCTACGCCATCGGTGGCTTCACGGGGGACCATGCCCTGACGACCGTGGACGTGTACACGCCCAGCACGAACACCTGGACGGCTGCCGATCCCATGCCCACCGCTCGCTTCGCCGCGGCGTCCTCGGGTCCGGATGGGCGAATCTACGTCATCGGCGGCAGCGCAGACACGCGCTACGTCAACACCGTCGAGGTGTACACGCCACCCGGAAACCGAAGCGACCTGATGGTGCGGCCAGCCGGGCGTTGACGAGGCGGCGACGGGCAGCACCGATGAACGACCTCTGGACCAAGGCCGCCGCCCGGGCGTGTGGCCCGGGCGGCGGGGTTCTCCCTGGTCTAGCTCAGCCGGCGGCGCAGGCCGCGACGATTGGCCACTCGCAACACGAGCAGGCCGGCGGCGATCATCAGCAGGCTGGCATAGCTGGCGCTGATGTCGGCGCCTGTCTTCGGGGCGGGCGCTGCCTGGGAAGGTCCCGCTCCCGAGGTACCGCCAGAACCCGGCGGTGGGGTCGAGCCGTTGTTACCGGTCGATGGCGGCTGCTGTCCGATGTCTGCCGCACTCGGGGGCCTGCCCAGGGAACCGGGCAGGATCGGAGGGGTCGGCGGCCCCGACTGCTGCTGGCCCGAGGGGGGCATTGCCCCACCAGGCGTGATGGGCGGTGGATTGGATGCGGAGGATCCCGCGTGACCGCCCACCGGTATCGGGACGATGACGAGCGGAGGATCGTTCGCGTTCGCGAGGTCCGCCGGCGACGGATTGAAGTCGATGGTACGGATCTCGAGGCGGGACAGGTTTGCCCCCGCCAGCGCCGCAGCGATCCTCTCCGACTGCCTCGGGGTGAGCTGTGAGAGCAGCTTCGACCCTGGCGGAGCCGTCTTGCACACCATCACGCCGCTCGTGAAGAGGGTGCAGCCCTCCGGAATCGCCGACACCGGTGCCGGGGGAGTGACGACCGGCGGGGCCGGCTCCGCCGCCTTCGGAGTCGGCTCAGGAGTCGCCTCCGTGCGCTTGGCCGAGTCCGTGTGTTCCTTGGTCGGATCCGTACGGTCCTTGGTCGGGTCCGTACGGTCCTTGGTCGGGTCCGTATGGTCCTTGGTCGGGTCCGTATGGTCCTTGGTCGGGTGGTCCCACGAACCATGGTCCTTCGGAGCCGAATCATGAGCAGCGGGACCCCTGGCCGCAGCCGGAGTGATCCCGCCGATTGGCGTGAGTGTCCCGAAACCAACAAACCCGATGAAAGCCACTGCGCAAAGACCGCTTCGACGAGCAGTCCATCTCCCGCACTCCGGTGGGCTCCCGCCGTGGGGTCGATTCATATCGTCCCTCCTCCTCTCTGGTGTGCTCCGCTGCCGCGTTCGCGGTGGTTGTACGATAAGGGAATGACGTGGTTGATGTCCATCATTTGATTGCCTGGTTTGACGCTCGGGAATCGGGGCGGCAGATGGCGACGATGGATCCCTGCCAGCGCGCCGGGAAACCGCGACGAGGTGGTGGCAGGTGACGGCCACTCCCCGGCACCCGGTTCAGCGATTGCGGATCAGGGTGGGCACCCATGAGGTGATCGCCGATCAGGACCACCCGATGACGATCGGCCGGGCGACCGACAGCGATCTGCGGGTGGATGACACGCGCGTGTCTCGCCGGCATCTGACGATCAGGCGCGAGGCGGCGAACTGGATCGTCGAGGACGCGGGGAGCCTGAATGGCACCTACCGAGAGGGCGTCGCCATCGTACGCGTCGTGGTGCTCGCATCCACACGGCTGTTGCTGGGAGACGGGGAGGACGGGGTGCCCGTCGACCTCCTGCTGGATGCACAGGTCCCCGAGGCGGGCGTCGGGTCGCCGGGTAAGGTCGGGGCGGGCAGGGAAGGCGCCGCGGTGGATCTGGGCCAGCTGTCGGTCTCTCACCAGCTGGTCAAGCCGGTCCACATCGGGCGGGCGCAGGAGAACGACATCGTGCTCTCCGACCTCTCGGTGTCGCGGCACCACGCGGTGGTCCACGGTGACGTCCGGCAGGGGTGGGAGATCGCTGACCTGGGCAGTCACAATGGCACCTTCGTCAACGGCCAGCGGGTGATGCAGGCACGGCTGAGCGACGGGGACATCGTGGTCCTCGGCAAGCAGGTCCTCCAGCTGACGCCGGATGGCCTGGCCGAGTTCACGGGCAGCGGAGAGGTCGCTTTCGAGGCGCGCTCTCTCCTGGTGCGCACGCGCGATGGGACGGTGCTGCTCGACGAGGTGAGCTTCGCGGTGGAGCCGCGCTGCCTGGTCGCGGTGGTGGGGACGAGCGGAGCGGGCAAGTCAACGCTTCTCAACGCGCTCGCCGGCTTCCGGCCGGCGCAGGAGGGTGTCGTGCTCTTCGGTGGCCGCGACCTCTACGAGCAGTACGACGAGATTCGACAGTACATCGGGTACGTGCCACAGCAGGACATCCTCCATGCCCAGCTCACCGTGCGACGGGCGCTCCTCTACGGCGCCGAGTTGAGATTCCCACCCGACGTGCCCGCTCCTGAACGTGAGCGGCGGGTGGAGGAGGTGATGGCGGAGCTGAGCCTCTCGGAGCGGGCGGAGCTGCGCATCAGCGAGCTGAGCGGCGGGCAGCGCAAGCGGACGAGCATCGCACTCGAGCTGCTCACCAAACCCGCCCTGCTCTTCCTCGACGAGCCCACCAGTGGCCTCGATCCGGGAATGGAGAAGGCGCTGATGGCACTGCTCAGGCGCCTCTCCGACGGGGGCCGTACGGTGATCGTCGTGACGCACAGCGTGCAGAGCCTCGAACTCTGCGACCGGGTGCTCGTGCTTGCGCCGGGTGGACGCACTGCGTATTTCGGGCCACCCAGGGAGGCACTGGAGTACTTCCGGCAGAAGGAGTTCGCCGACGTCTTCTCGGATCTCGAGCAGAATCGTGACATCCCGTGGAAGGCCCGGTTCGAGCAGAGCGCCGCCCATCGGCGCTTCGTGCGTGTGCCCCTGGCGAGATCCGCACTGCCCGACCGCGCGGTGCGGGAACCCGGGCCGCCGCCACCCCGCCATTGGGGACGGCAGGTCTCGACCCTGATCCGCCGATATCTGTCGGTGATCACCAGCGATCGCGTGAACCTCGCCATCATCATGCTGCAGGCGCCCATCCTGGGGACCATCATCCTGGCCGCCGTCGATCACAATGGGTTCCGCGGCGGTGGGCGGGGCCCTCTCGGCGCGGCCCAGCAGGCGACTCTCTTCCTGGTCATCAGCGCCACCTACCTGGGAGCCGGGAATGCGATCCGGGAGATCGTCAAGGAGTTGCCGATCTATCAACGCGAGCGCTCGGTGGGCCTGTCGATCTCCGCCTATCTCGCGTCCAAGGTGATCGTGCTGTGCATGATCACCATCCTGCAGACGCTCGTGCTCGTCAGCATCGGGGCGGCCGGGCAGGGAGAGCCTCCATCGGCTGCGGCGCTCGGATCGGCGTGGCTGGAGGTGTACATCGCCATCGCACTGAGCGGGCTGGCGGCGATGACCGCGGGATTGCTGGTCTCGGCTGCCGTCCGCAATGCGGACAAGGCGCTGACGCTGCTCCCGCTGCTCCTCGTGCCGCAACTTGTCCTCGCATCGCCGCAGCTCAAGGTCGACGAGAAGCCGGTGCTGGCCCAGGCCGCCTATGCGGCCAGCGCGCAATGGGGGTACTCCGCGCTCGCCTCAACCTTCGACAGCAACCGGTTGGCGAAGGCATCGGAGGCGGTGACCCACACCCCGGCCGACCACCTGCGGTCCGCGTGGAACCATGATGAGGGTGCATGGCTCGTGAGCATCGTCGCGCTCCTCGGGCTGTGCTGCACCACGGTGGTGGGCGCCGGCTGTCTGCTGCGCCGGAGGGACCCCAGCGTGCTGGGGAGCCCGGTGCGCCGGACCAGCGCGGGGGCCGGACCGAACCCGAACCGGCAGCGACCCGGTTCCAGGTGACGGTCACATACGGTGCGGGGAGCACCGGACCGCGGGCTCGCCTCGCCGGTCAGAGGTTGGCATCCGCGCGGAGGACCGCCGGTGCCGGACGCCAGCCCAGGCCCGGGCGGTCACCCTCCGGACGCGCCGCCCGGCCCGGGTCGCTGCCCTGGTCGGGCGTGAACGCCTCCACGGTGTTCAGATTGCGCGTGTCCAGGCCGCCGCCGATGACATAGATCCGCCCGTCGGTGCCACGCGCCGCTGCGGCGAATCGGGCGGTGGGCATGGGAGCCGCCGGCGTCCAGGTGTCCGTGCTCGGGGTGTACACGTCCACCGTGTCGAGCGGATGGTCGGTGAAGCCGCCGATCGCGTAGATTCGCCCGTCCGAGCCCGTGACCGCCGCCAGCCCGCTGCGAGGGGCCGGGAGCGGCGCCGCCGCCGCCCAGCTGTTCGTGCTCGGGGTGTACACCTCGACCGTCCTGAGGTCCCGATCGGGAGTGCCACCGGTCGTGCCACCGATTGCGTAGATGCGTCCATCGGGACCGGCGGTCGCCGCGAGCACACCGCGCGGGGTCGGCAATGGCGCGGCGGTCGCCCAGCTGTCGCTGCCGGGCGTGTAGACCTCCACGGTGTCGAGAGCATGGTCGGAGCCCAACCCGCCGAGGGCGTAGATGCGACCGTCGGCGGCGGCGACCGCGGCAAGGGCCCTGCGGGCGGTCGGCATGCGTGTGGCGGACGCCCAGGTGTCGGCGCTCGGGGTGAACACCTCCATGGTGTCGACGGGGCGGTCGGTGAAGCCGCCGATTGCGAAGATCCGTCCGTCCTCGCCGGTGGCCGCAGCTGCACCCCACCGAGCGGTGGGGACGGGAGCCGCATCCGCCCAGCTGTCCGTCGGGGGGTCGTACGCCTCCACGCTGTGGAGCACCTGGCCGTTCCAACCTCCGATGGCGTAGATGCGGCCGTTCGAGCCGGTGGCGGCGGTCAGCCATTCGCGGGCGATCGGCATGGGTGCCCCGGTGGTCCACGGGGAATGCAGGTGTCCGGGAAAGACGAGGGCGGCAATCAGGATCACGGCGGCGATGCCGCTCACCGGAGCGGCAAACCGGAGCCGGTGCCTGGAGGGCCGGCGCCGTGACGGGCCACTGCGGAGGACGTCCGGCACAGGAACGTCCAGCAGGGCGGTCTCCTGCATCATGACCTCGAGCACGGCGGTCTCCTGCATCGTGTGCCCGTTCGACTCGGGGCCAGGAGGCGCCTCCTCGCTGGACGGCGGGTCGTGCCCGGCGGGACGGCGGCGGACGGGTCGACCCACCAGCTCGGCAGCACCGTCGGTCGCCTGCTCGGATGCATTCTCGATCACGAGGGACAGCGGCTCGGTCTGAGACGGGCAGCCCTCTCGGTGGGCTCGCAGGAGTTCCCGCCCAAACGCCTCCGCGGAGCTCGGCCTCGCGGCCGGGCTCTTGGCCATCGCCTGTTCGAGAACGCAGCAGACGGCGTCGGGCACCCCTTCCGACCGCAGATCGGGGACCGGCTGGTCGACGATCCGCATCATCATCGGGAGTGGCCCCGTTGCGTCGTCCACGACGAAGGCGGGACGCCCACGGATGAGGGTGTACACCGTCGATGCAAGCGCGTACACGTCGCTGGCCACCGACGGGTGCGCGCCGCCGAGCAGCTCCGGGGCGGCATGAGGGATGGTGGCGACCAGCGCGGTGGCATGGGTCGCTGCGCCACCCTGGACCAGGGCCAGACCGAAGTCGGCCAGCTTCGGGTGGCCGAATGCGGACAGGAGGATGTTCTCCGGTTTGAGGTCGCGATGGAGCACGTCCGCCCGATGCGCGGTCTCGAGAGCGCCGGACATCTTCACCCCGACGGCGACGGCGTCCCGCCAGGTCAGGGGTCCGAGGGTGCGGAGCCGGTCCGCGAGGGATCCGCCGGGTTCGAACCCCATCACCAGGTATGGGTTGCCGGCCGGGGTGAAGCCGGCGTGGTACACGGTCACGATGTGAGGGTGGCCGGAGACCTTTCCCATGGCCCGCAACTCGCGTGCGAAGCGCCGTCGCGTCGCCCCCTCCACGCTGGCGACGTTCAGAATCTTGACGGCAACGGTGCGCTCGAACTCGGCCTGCCAGGCTCGGTAGACGACTCCAAAGCCCCCGCGACCGATCTCGATGGCACGCTCACAACCGGCCACACCCAGGTCCGGCGACCCGTGGCTCGGCCCCACCTGAACTCCGTCCATCTGCTCCACCCCCAACTCTGGGCGACATGGTCCCTGGTTTCGAGGCGTTTGGCAAGCGTGACGTGACCCTCAGCGGGACGACTGACTCTCGGGCATTCGCGCCGCCCTGGTGACATGCGGGCTCGCAATCACCTCCGCGGCGCCTCTGCAACCGCGGCAGACGGTGCTCAATCGCCGCTCAGGGGGTTGGCGTCGGCGTGCCGGGTGGCGGAGTGGGCGGGGAGGCGGGTCCCAGTTGGCCGCTGATCGTGGCCCCGGCCGTCGAGGGGGCGACGCCGCGCCACAGGGAGTTGGCGGCGCCGGCCAGCAGCATCCCCGCCATTCCGGCGAGCACGATCGACGCGGCGCGACGCGTCAGGACGCGACTCCGCGAGGGCGGGGAGGGCAAGGACGGCGGGTGGGCTGTGCCGCTCATCGGCGTGCTCCTCGCTTGGTGGCCGCATCGACGTCGGTGCGATTGACGGCGCCCCGCATCACCGCCTCGCGAGCCAGCTGTACTCGCCGGCCGCCGGGCGCGTCACTCGGGATCTGAAACTTGTCATACAGGTGGACGAGGTGCTGCTTGACGGCGTCCTCCCCCACCACGAGCTGCTCGGCGATCTCCCGCACGGCCGCGGGCAGGCCGAGCACGTCGCCCCGAAAGACGGGGGCGCAGAGGGCGACGAGCACATCGCGCTCCCGTGGTGTGAGCGCCGGCGCCGGACCGTGGGCCAGCGTCCGATTCGAGTCGTCAGCGTCCCGCTGGCCGACCCTGTACACCAACCGGGTGGTGCCGATCCTCACCTCGTCGCCGGATCGTAACGCTCGCCGTCCGCTCGTCCGCTCCCCATTGACATAGGTGCCATTCCGGCTGCCGAGGTCCTGAAGGCACCAGCTGGGGCCGACCTGCTCGAGCACGGCGTGGGTGCGGGACACGTTCTGGTCGCCGGACAGCACGATGGTGTTGGTGGGGTGCCGGCCGATGGTCACCCGGCCAGCGTCGAGAGGAAAGAGCTCCAGGCCGGTGGGCATCGCCACCTCGAGGTAGTCACGCATTCCCGCCCCTCGTCGACCGCCGTGCGGTCCCCTGGTGAGGAGGATAGACGGTTCCGAAGGTGTGGAACGCTCGGAGATCGGCGACATCCCGCTCACCTCGTCTCTCCCGGCCGGCAGGCGACCACTGTGGCGTTGTCGCGGGAGCCGGCGGCCAGAGCGCTGTGGCACACGTTCTCCACCTGCTGCGCGAGGCTGCCCGGCTGGGCGAAGAGCGCCGCCAGGGCCGTGCCGTCGAGAACCTCCCAGATGCCATCGGTGCAGAGCACGAGCACGTCCCCAGGGCCCAGGGAGGGCGTGAAGACGTCGACGTCGGCGTCGGCACCGCCGGTGATGGCGCGCACCAGGCGGCTCCGCGCCGGGTGCGTCACCGCCTGCCCGGCCTCCAGACGGCCGGCGCTCACCTCTGTGGCAACCCAGGAGTGATCCCGGGTGATCTGACGGGCGATCCCTCGGCGCAGCAGATAGGCGCGGCTGTCTCCGACATTGGCGACCGTCGTTCTGCCGGGGGAGACGATCGCGGCCAGCAGGGTGGTGCCGGAGCGCGCGTCTCCCGAGGGCATCTCCCGCACCGCTCGCCCCGCCGCACGGAAGGCCTCGGCGAGGGCGGCATGGGGGTCCGCGGCGCTCGTGACAACCTCGACCACGGCGTTCACCGCACACGTCGCCGCCTCGGCTCCGGCGGCGTGGCCGCCCATGCCGTCGGCGACGACCACCAGGACGGCCCGTGAGAGACGTGTCTCCCGCCAGCGGTCCTGATTCTCGGAGCGAACCGCGCCCCGGTCCGTGATGCCCGCGATGTCGATCCACAGCGCGGTGGGGCCAATCGCGGGGGAACACCCCCCGCTCGTCTCCTCGATCATGGCCGCCGTCCTCGATCCTCAGCGAGTCGCGCGATCGCGCCCCACCTGCCCGCTCCTGTCCGGCGCAGCCACTGCCGCCGCCGCCGTCGATCGATTGTCGGGCGTGCGTTTATGGCGAAGAAGCCCCGAAGGGGGGCGGTTCACACCCGCCGCTGGGGAGGGGTTTCCTCCCCGCGAGGTGAGGGTCGCCGTATGGTGACCTGGTTCAGGTAGGGACTGCGCCCGGTCGTTCCGCGCCGCACGGAGAGACGGTCACCTCGACCAGCTCGCCGTCCGGTTTAAGGAGGTGGATCGAGTCCGTCATGACGCGCACCCCTTGCAGGCAGTCGGAGGCCTGTCCGTCCGGTCGAACGCCAGAGCTCGAGGGTGGTTCGTTCATGTCCTACCTCGGGTCGGCGCGGCGTGTCGTCGCCGGTGGCGATGGGAGCATCGGATCTGGCGGACCAGTCGCTCCAGGAGCCGGGATCAGCCGGGCGCCTGGCAGGCCGGCGACCTCGAGACCAAGCAGGTTCACGCACGCGCTGACGCCACTCCCGCAATAGGCGACGACGT
>JAQBPH010000330.1:0-11574 GCA_028287625.1 Chloroflexota bacterium
GCCCGCGGGACCGGCTCCGGCTCCGGCTCCGGAGCTCAGCCTGCCGCCGGCGTCGACGCCCCCGCCCCCCCTGCCCGCGCCTCCGTTCAACGGCGCGGTGGCCGGCATCGCCGGCGTCCTGCCGCACAGCGGCGGCATCGGTGGTCCGGCGCCCATCCCGACGGCGTCCATCGTCCCCGGGCGGGCGGCCGGCGACGCCTACGCGCTGCTCGGCGCGACCGGCCTCCCCGGCCTGGCCACCGTCGGCCCGGTGGCTCCGACCTCGGCCTCCGCCCCGTCCCCGGGAGGGCCCACCGCCCGGTCCTCGGCGGCGGGCTGCGGGCCCGGGGCGGCCGCCTGCCCGGTGGGGATCGACGAGGTCGGCGTCGGTGGCAGCAGCACCCTGGCCACCACCGAGACCGGCAGGCGCGCCGGCTGCGGCGAGGGCGCTCCTCCCGCCGGCTTCGAGACCGGCCCGCTCGCCCCGCCGGCCGCCGTCGCGTGCACCTCGGGGCTGCGGGTGGTGGCGCTCACCGTCCCGCTGGGGCTGCTCGCCGGCGGCGTCGCCGCCGAGTCGGTGACCCAGGGCTGCAGCCTCGCGCCCAGCGGCCACGCCAGCGTCCACGACCTCCAGATCGGCGGACGGCACCTGGCCGGTGGGCCCGCCGCGCCCGCCCCCAACACGCGGCTCACCGTGCCCCTCGCCGGCGAGCCGGCGGCGGTGCTGGTGGTGCTCGACGAGCAGATCCCCGACCCGGGCGGGCGGGGGCTCACGGTGAACGCCGTCCACGTCACCGGGGCGCCGTCGACCTGGTCATCGGGCACGTGCACAGCGTCGCGGGCTGCGCCCCGGCGGCGGCGGCGGTGCCGGGCACCGCGGGCGCGGGGCTCCTCGCCGTCCTCCTGCCCCTGCTGGTGACGATCCGCGCACGCAGCGGGGCGCGCGGGAGGACCATCGGCTGAGAGAGGCGCCGGCCGGCGCGTCAGGGGGGCGGGCGCTGGAGGGCGCGGGGCCCACCGGTGGTGGAGACAGCCGGCTGCGTCGGCCGGCCGTCTCCACCACACCGTTCGCCCGACCCCGGGTCGGGCAGGTGGTCTAGGCCATGGTCTCCGACACGGTCAGCAGCTGAGTGCGGTGTCCGAGGAGCGCCCGGGTGGCCGCCACGCGGCAGGCGAGGAGCTCCAAAACGTCGTCGAGCTGGCTTCGGAAGTTTCCGGCCAGCTCGATCGGATGGTTGTCGATCTCCCGCAACAGCGCTGACAACCGGAGCGCCCTCTGCTCGATCTTCGCAACGACCTGCTGCGGGTCCTCAGCCGTTGCGGCCAAGTGAATCGGCTCCATCCACACACCTCCTGGTCGGCGGTGGCGTGGCCATGGACGGTCCACGTCGCCGCGGATGTTGCCGGGTGCTCCGGCCCCCGCCGGAGTTGCACCCCCTGTGCGGGCCATCCTACGGGTGATCGCGGTTTCTGGCAATAGCTCCGAAGACCTCGTGACCGGTCCGCCATCGTCGCCCGAGGCCTCCCCGAGCACCGGTGCTAGACTCCCCGTCCGCCCGTTCCGGACAGCGGGATCCGACCCAGCGCGGATGGCGGAACCGGTAGACGCGCGGGACTTAGGATCCCGTGGGGAGACCCGTCCGAGTTCGAGTCTCGGTCCGCGCACGGCGGTGCTCGTCGGTGAGCCCAGTCGGCAACCCCGTAGAGGATCTCCAGTGGCCTCCGTTCCCAGCAGCGCAGCCGAGCTCAGCGTCTCGGTCGAACCCCAACCCGGCTCCCAGGTCGAGCTCGCCGTCGAGGCCCCCGCCTCGGAGGTGGACACCGCGGTCCAGCAGGCGCTGCGCCGGCTGAGCGGGCAGGTGCGCCTGCCCGGGTTCCGTCCCGGCAGGGCCCCCGCCGTCCTCGTCGAGCGCGCCGTCGGCTGGGACGCGGTGCGCCGCGAGGCCGCCGACAAGCTGATCCCCACCCTCTACCTTCGCGCCCTCGCCCAGGCCGGGGTGGAGGCGGTCGGCGACCCCGAGGAGCTCGAGGTGGGCGACTTCGAGCGCGGCAAGCCGATCACCTTCAAGGCCAGGGTGACGGTCAAGCCCGAGGTCGAGCTCGGCGACTACTCGACGATCCGCGTCGACGAGGAGATCACCGAGATCGACGAGGAGAAGCTCGACGCCGCCCTCGAGGAGGTCCGCAGGGGCCACGCCGAGCTGGTCGAGGTGACCGACCGGCCCGCCCAGGCCGGCGACGTGGTGACCGCGACCCTGGGCATGAGCCGGGACGGCGTGCGCATCGCCGAGCCCGAGGAGCGCGACGTCGAGCTCGACCGCGACCGCGTCCTCCCGGGGCTGGTCGAGGGCATCCTCGGGCTGAGCGTCGGCGAGTCGAGCTCCAGCGAGGTGGTGCTCCCCGACGACTACTCGGCCGAGGAGCTGCAGGGCGCGACGGTGGTGTTCGACATCACCGTGAACCGCATCAAGGAGCGCAGGCTGCCCGCGCTCGACGACAGCCTCGCCGTCCTCGACGAGCACGGCGAGACCCTCGACGAGCTCCGCGCCCACTACCAGCAGGTGCTCACCGAGACCGCCGAGCGCCTCGACCGCGAGCGCTACGAGGGGGCGGTGCTCACCGCGTTTCGCGACTCGGTGTCGTTCGACGTGCCCGAGGTGATGATCGAGCGGGAGATCGACCGCCCGCTGCGCGACACCGAGGCGCGCCTCGCCCAGGCGGGAATGCGCTTCGAACGCTACCTGGAGTACACGGGGCAGACCCTCGAGAAGATCCGGGGCGAGGCCCGCGAGCCGGCGACGATGCGGGTGAAGCTGGAGCTGGTGCTCGAGGCCCTGGCCGCCGCCGAGGGCATCGAGGTCGACCACAGCCAGGTCGATCGCGAGGTCGACCGGCTCGCCGGCGGCCGCACGCTGAGCCACGAGGACCGCCACCGCCTGGAGCATGCGGCCGAGCGCGACCTCCGCTTCCGCGGGGCCGCTGGACGGGCGGTCGAGATCGCCCGCGGAGAGGGGTGACCGGGCCGTTCCGGGGAAGTCGAAAAACCGACCGTATAATGCGGGTGATGACCACCTTCCACAACCTCATCCCCATGGTGGTTGAGACCACCAACCGTGGCGAGCGCTCCTTCGACATCTATTCGAGGCTGTTGAAGGACCGCATCATCTTCATCGGCACCCCCATCGACGACCAGATCGCCAATGTGGTGATGGCGCAGCTTCTCTACCTCGAGGGTGAGGACCCCGAGAAGGACATCTCCATCTACATCAACTCGCCGGGTGGGTCCGTCTATGCCGGCCTGGCGATCTACGACACCATGCAGTACGTGCGGCCCCGGGTCAGCACCATCTGCCTGGGACTGGCCGCGTCGATGGCGGCGGTCCTCCTCGGCGGCGGGAACAAGGGCATGCGCTACAGCCTGCCCAACACCCGGGTGCTGATCCACCAGCCCTCCGCGGGCTTCAGCGGCCAGGCCACCGACATCCAGATCCATGCCCAGGAGATCCTGCGGGTGCGCCGCCGCCTCGACGAGATCCTCGCCGAGCACACCGGCAAGCCGATCGAGGTGATCAACCACGACTCCGAGCGTGACTTCTTCATGAGCGCGGCGGAGGCGAAGGCGTACGGCCTGATCGACGAGATCATCGAGGGGCATGGCCGCCTCGGGACCAATGGCGCGGGGGTCGCCGAGCCGGCCGCCCGCGGCGTCAGCGGTGGCTCGGCGGGCCCGACCACCGACGGCGGCAGCGCCGCCACGCGGAACTAGGAGGACGTGCGCCGGTGAACGAGCGCGACGATCGCCGGCGCCACACCCGCTGCTCCTTCTGTGGAAAGGGACAGGAGCAGGTTCGGAAGCTGGTCGCCGGTCCCGGTGTCTACATCTGCGACCAGTGCATCGACCTCTGCCAGGAGGTGCTGGAGGAGGACAACCGCAGCACCGCGCAGAAGCGCACCAAGAGCGGGCTGATTCCCAACCCCCAGGTCATCTGCGCGGCGCTCGACCAGTACGTCGTCGGCCAGGAGCACGCGAAGAAGGTGCTCAGCGTCGCCGTGTACAACCACTACAAGCGCATCGCCCACTCCAAGGCGGCGGGCGACGTCGAGCTGCAGAAGTCGAACGTGCTGCTGGTCGGTCCCACCGGCTGCGGCAAGACCCTGCTCGCCCAGACCCTGGCGAAGATCATCGACGTGCCCTTCAGCATCGCCGACGCCACCAGCCTCACCGAGGCCGGATATGTCGGTGAGGACGTCGAGAACATCCTGTTGCGGCTGATCCAGGCGGCCGACTTCGACATCAGCCGGGCGGAGCGCGGGATCATCTACATCGACGAGATCGACAAGATCGCGCGCAAGTCCGACAACCCGAGCATCACCCGCGACGTCTCGGGCGAGGGCGTGCAGCAGGCGCTGCTGAAGATCCTCGAGGGGACGGTGGCCAACGTGCCTCCGCAGGGCGGCCGCAAGCACCCCCACCAGGACTTCATCCAGATCAACACCACCAACATCCTCTTCATCTGCGGTGGCGCCTTCGACGGTCTCGAGAAGATCATCGAGCAGCGCACCGGCCGCCGCGCCATCGGCTTCGGCAGCCAGCCGCGGCTGACCCGCACCAAGGACTCGACCAAGCTGCTGCGCGAGCTGCAGGCGCAGGACCTCCTCAAGTACGGCCTCATCCCCGAGTTCGTCGGCCGCCTGCCCATCACGGTGGCGCTCGACTACCTGGACGAGGAGGACATCATCCGCATCCTCACCGAGCCGAAGAACGCCTTCGTCAAGCAGTACGAGAAGTTCTTCGCGCTCGACGACGTGGAGCTGGTCTTCCACGAGGGGGCGCTGAAGGCGATCGCCCACCGCGCCCTGGAGCGCGGCACCGGCGCCCGCGGCCTCAAGTCGATCATCGAGGACGTGCTGCTGCACAGCATGTTCGACGTCCCCAGCCGTCCGGAGATCAAGCGCTGCATCATCACCGAGCAGTCGATCACCGACGGCCTCGAGCCGCTGCTCCTCACCGAGGAGCCGCTCCGGGAGAGCGCCGGGTAGCCCGAGGCTTCCGAGGCGGCCGGCGATCTACTCGTCCGCCAAGCCGTCGAGCCAGCCATCGATGGTGCGCAGGAGAGGCACCGCGGCCTCTCCTCGCAAGGCCTGGGCAGCCAGGCGCTCGAAGAGTCGGCGCCAGTCGTCGACCTCGCTCGCGTCACGAATCAGGACGCGGCGGGTGTGCAGGCCGACCTCCACGACGTCGCCCTCGATGTCGAAGCCGGTGAGCGTCCAGGCGTGGACTGGCGTGTCGAGCGGAATCACCCCGATCTCGACATGGTCGAAGCCCTCGGCCATCGCAAGCAGGCGGCGGATCTGCGCCCGGAGGACGGCGACGGGGGCGAGCCGCAGCCTGAGTGCGGCCTCGGTCAGGAGGAACCGAAATGTCCGCGCCGGGTCGAGGAGAAGTCGCTGACGCTCCTGCCGCCCCCTGACCAGAGCGTCGAGGTCGGTCTCGGGGTCGACGGTGAAGACCGCCGCCCGAGTGTAGTCGGCGGTCTGCAGCAGGCCGGGAATGAAGGCGTGGTGGTAGCTCCACACGCTCGCCGCCGCCGCCTCGCGGGCGCCGATCTGGAGCTGGACCGCGTACTCGCCGTGACGGGAGAGCAGCCTGGCCGTGGAGACCTCGACGCGCAGCTCGCCGATGCGGTCCTCGAGCTCCGACCTGACGTCGTCGGAGAGGCCGAGGGCTTCGGCCAGGCGCGTGAGCATCGGGGTCGTGGGGACCTCCAAGCCGCGCTCGTACCCGCTGATGGTCGGCTGCCGGACGCCAACGTGGTCCGCCAGACCCTTCTGGGTGAGGCCGGCGGCCATCCGCAAGGTGCGCAACCGGACGCCCAGAGCGGCGAGGCGTCGCTCGACGGGTGCGCTGTAGCCGGCGCCCTCGCTGTCGGGGTCGGAGGATCTGAGGCGCGGACTCACCTCATGCGGAGGCTACCTCCGTGGACCGGGCCAGCGCGGAGGACGTGATCGGCAGCCGCCGCAGGGCGGCGAGGTAGTCGGTGAGGGGGACGGCTGCGCCAAGGGCCAGGTCACGCAGATCGCGGTACCTGGCGACCTCGTCGGAGGCGGTGCACACCTCACCGCCGAGCCAGTGGCCCACCTCGTCGTAGGCCATGATCACGACCCGCTCGTCGTCGAGCAGATAGAAGTCGGGCGGCTGCTCACCGAAGGGCGACTCCGACCATGTCGCCACGTGGAGGATGCGGATGTCCTCGCCGGCCGCCGCGTTGCCGGTGTACGCCCAGTCGATCTCATAGTGGAGGTACGGCGTCAGGGGCCCTGCGATGGCGTGGACGCGGGTTCGGATCCTCCCGGCCGCTCGCTCCTGACGTAGCTGGGCCAGCCATTCGTCGAATTCCGGAGGGTTCGCTGGAGGAACGGGGTCGCCACGAAGGAAGGCCTCGAACTCGTCAGCCTCGAAGTCGACGGTGTATTGAGCGAGCGCTTCGAGCCGGAAGGACGTGCTCTGCCAGCTGCGCACCACCGGGCTGATCGTATCCGGGTCGCTCACGGTTCCGTGACCCGGTGCTGATTGGCGGCCCAGTTGCGCATCGAACGGCGAGGGTACTTGACCACATTCTCGTCGTCGGGCAGGTGGAAGAGCGCCATCTCCTCGGGGCCGGGCCGCTTGCCCTGGACGAAGAGCCACTCATCGTCGCCTTCGATGCTCAGGATCTTCGGGCAGGGGTCGACCCGGCCGCAGCTGGTCGGGTCCTCTTCGATCCTCAGTTTCATCGGCCTGCCCTCACGAGCGCCCGCGGTGAGCGGACATCGGTGCGAGTATAGGCGAAGTACAGGCTATGATCAACGGTTGCGTGGATATATCGCGTATATATCGTCTATACTCACCGCACTCTGAGGCTTGCTGACGGGAGATGGTCTGGATGCACCTCGAGAAGACGAAGCTGCTTCGGGCGGTCACCTCACGGGAACGACGCCAGGAGCGTGACGCCAGGCGAGAGCAGCGTCGCCAGCGCAGGGCAGAGCGTCGAGCTGAGCGGCGCCAGCGTGCCACGACGGTCTGAGCGGTGGCCTCGATGAGCGAGATCACCCTCCTCGAAGCCCTCCGGGAGGCGGCCGACGGCCTCGCCCAAGCGCGCGCCCATGCCTGGGGCGAGTTCGATGCGCTGGTCGGCTCCGATCCACAGCGAGCGGTGGACACCCTGCTCGTCGAGCTGGAGCAGCGCATCGGTCCCCTGGTCGAAGCGGTGATGCGCCTGGGCGGCGACCCCCGGAGGTGCTGGCTCTGATCCCTGGGCCCACCGTCCCTACCGGAGCACCCCCAGCGCCACCGGGGCGGTGCTCACCCGGCTCGCGCCGGTGGTGGGGATGACCGTCCAGGTGCCCGGGTCGCCGCCGTCGATACCCGTGGGCCGGTCGGCGAGGATGTGGTCGCCGGGCAGCCAGGCCACGGGGATGAGTCCCGAGGCGGGGAGCGGGTGGATGCTGCCGTCCCGGCGGTCGATGAGCAGGTCGGTCACCGGCTCGCTCGCCGCCGCGGTCGCCGGCGAGCCGGCCAGGGTCACCCAGAGCCCGTCGGGGGAGAAGAGGGCCGCCCCCGCCTGCTGATCCTCCGCGGGCAGCCGTACCTCGACGGCCGCGCCGCTGCGGGGCTGGATGCGCAGCCGCACCGGGCCGCCGCTGTTGGGACCCTCGCGGCCGTCGACGATGCATGCGACGGCGCCGTCGGCGGCCAGGTCGCTGAACGCGCAGTCCTCCCCGGTGAGCGGCTGGAGGGCGCCGCTGCGGGTGTCGAGCAGGCTGGTGGGGCCGAAGGTGCGGCGGAAGAGCACGTAGCCGCCGATCCCCACCGGCTCGTCGCCGATCACCGCGCCCCCGGCGGTCCAGGCCACCGGCTGCAGGGCGCGGCCTGCGTCGGTGTGCTCGAGGAGCACCCGGTCGGGCTCGCCGCCGCCGCCGCGGTGGATGCGGGAGGTGATGGTGCCGTCGCCGTGCTGGACCACCGAGGCGAAGAGCCAGCTGCCGCCGTCGGGGCTGACCACCAGGCCGCGCACCAGCGCATCGGGGCCGTCGGCGGGAAGCGAATCGACGGTGCTGAGCGCGGTGGGGACCGCGCCGCCGACCGTGGCCCCCAGCAGCCGGCCGGCACCGGCCACCAGCACGCGGTGGCCGCTCACGGCGACCGCCTCGGCGTCGTCCGGGAGGGGCAGGCGCGCCACCTCGACCCCGTCGAGCCCCACCAGCCGCAGGGTGTTCGGCACCGATCCGAAGGGGGCGTCGAGCACCGCCACCAGGGGCGCCGCCTGGGCCGCCCGCGACACTGGGCCGGCCGGGCCGGGGTCGTGGCCGTGCTGCTGGCCACAGCCGGCGGCGAGCACGCAGGCGGCGAGCGCAGCGATCATGCGTCCCGCCACCGATCTCACCCGACCTATTCCTCCCTGTGCGCCGGGCCGACCCCGGCGCTCTCCGACCCCACGCTACCTCACCTGCACCGCGGGAACCAGTCACGACATGCACCACGTCCGATCCCACCCCCGGCTCGCCGGCCTCGCCGCCGCGCTGATCGCCTGCCTGCTGACCGTCGCCGTCCTCGCCGCCCGATCGCGGGCCGCGGGCGGCTGCGCGGCGGCACCGCCGATCCCCGTCCTGCCCGCCCAGCTGCGCGCCCTCGGCGACTTCGACCAGCCCTACGACGCCACCGTGCCCCGCAGCCTCGGGAACGCCGCCCTCGAGGCCGCCTCGGCGCTGCATCCCGACCTCGCCGCCGCCACCTCGCTCGGCGCGCCGGTCGAGATCGCCGCTCTCGACCCCGCCCGGCACGACGCGATCGTCTTCCCGCTGGGCACCAACCCGGGACCCAACGGTGTCCCGCGCTCGATCGCCGGGCTCGCCGTCTTCCTTCGCTCCTGCGGCGACCAGGCCTACTTCTCGACCGTCGACGACCTCACCGCGGCACCGCCGCCGGCCTTCCCCGGGGTGAGCCGCGACCGCGCCGTGCGGCTGCTGGGTCCCGGGGCGCAGCCGGAGCTGGTCTACGCCACCACCCCGCTGCAGCCGAGCTGGAGGGACCGCCGCACCGGCGCCTCGGTGCCCGCGGCGTAGGCTCCGGGCGCTCACGCGGCCAGGGTGTGGGCGGGGTTCCTCCCGGCCATCATCGCCTCGCGAGGACAGCCATCCCCCTGGTCGGCCGGCGCCCCCCCTCTATACTCCGAGACCCTACCCAGGAGCCCTCATGGACAAGTCCTTCTCTCCCACCGACGTCGAGCCGCGCTGGCGGGCGCGATGGGAGGAGCTCGGGGTCGGCATCGCCGACGCCGCCAGCGACCGCCCCTCCTTCAGCATCGCGCTGCCGCCGCCGAACATCACCGGGGCGCTCCACATGGGGCACGCGCTGCAGCAGTCGGTGCAGGACATCCTCGCCCGTCACCACCGGATGCGGGGCTACGAGGTGGAGTGGTGCCCGGGGACCGACCACGCCGCCATCGCCACCCAGAACGTGATCGAGCGCCAGCTCGCCGCCGAGGGCCTCACCAAGGAGGAGCTTGGCCGCGAGGCCTTCCGAGCCCGGGTCGACGCCTGGTACGAGGAATATGGCGGCCGCATCTTCGAACAGATGCGCCGCCTCGGCTTCTCCTGCGACTGGTCGCGGGCCCGCTTCACCCTCGACCCCGCGTACGTTCGTGCCATCCGTGTCGTCTTCAAGGAGCTCTACGACGAGGGGCTGATCTACCGCGGCCCGCGCATCGTCAACTGGTGCCCGCGCTGCCGGTCGGCGATCAGCGACGAGGAGGTGGAGTGGCAGGAGCACACCGACAGCCTGGTGCGGATCCGCTACCCGGTGGAGGGCGGCGGGGACATCACCATCGCCACGGTGCGGCCCGAGACCATGCTCGGCGACACCGGGGTGGCGGTGTCCCCCGGTGACCCCCGCTACGCCGGCCTGGTGGGGCGCACCGTGGTGCTGCCGCTCACCGGGCGGCGCATCCCGATCTTCGAGGACGGCGCGGTCGAGCCGGAGTTCGGCACCGGTGCGCTCAAGGTGACCCCGGCCCACGACCCCACCGACTACGACATCGGCCAGCGCCACGGCCTGCCGATGATCGGGGTGATCGCCCTCGACGGCACCATGGACGTGCCCGACCTGCCCCGCTTCCACGGGCTCTCGGTGAACCGCGCCCGCGAGGAGGTGACCGTGGCGCTGCGCGAGCTGGGCGCGGTGGTGGGGGAGGAGGAGTACGTCCACTCGGTCGGCCACTGCGACCGCTGCAAGGGCGTGCTCGAGCCGCTGATCAGCGAGCAGTGGTGGGTGACGATGCGCCCGCTCGCCGAGCCCGCCATCGCCGCGGTCGAGACCGGGGAGGTGCGCTTCCACCCCCGGCGGTTCGCGAACGTGTACCTCGACTGGATGCGCAACATCCGCGATTGGTGCATCAGCCGCCAGCTCTGGCTGGGCCACGCCATCCCGGTGTCGACCTGCGTCAACGGCCACCGCTTCGCCTGGATCGAGCACCCTGACGCCTGCCCGGAGTGCGGCAGCGCCGAGCTCGCCGACGACCCCGACGTGCTCGACACCTGGTTCAGCAGCGCGCTCTGGCCCTTCGCCATCTTCGGCTGGCCCGACGACACCCCCGACCTGCGCCGCTTCTACCCCACCGACGTGCTGGTGACCGCGCGCGAGATCATCTTCCTCTGGGTGTCGCGGATGGTGATGACCGGGCTGCGCTTCGCCGGTGCGAAGCCCTTCGGCGACGTGATCATCAACAGCACCATCATGGCCGGCGACGGCTCGCGGATGAGCAAGTCGAAGGGCAACGTGGTCGACCCCCTCGACATGATCGAGCGCTACGGCGCCGACGCGGTTCGCGCCTGGGCGGGTGCGGTCGGCACCGCCGGGCAGGACATGCGCTTCGACGAGAACCGCATCGCCTCCTACCGCCTCTTCGCCAACAAGCTGTGGAACGCCACCCGCCTGCTGGTGACCCGGCTCGGCGACGGCGAGCGCATCGCCGAGGCGCCGGAGGTCGACCCCGCCACCCTGCATCCCGAGGACCGCTGGATCCTCGCCCGGGTCGCCGAGACCGTCACCGCATGCGACGCCGCCATCGCCGCCTACCGCTTCCACGAGGTGATGGAACGGCTCTACGACCTCACCTGGCGCGGCTACTGCGACTGGTACGTGGAGATGATCAAGGGCCGCCTCGGCGAGGACGC
Source organism: Chloroflexota bacterium (assembly GCA_028287625.1). Lineage (GTDB taxonomy): Bacteria > Chloroflexota > Dormibacteria > Aeolococcales > Aeolococcaceae > CF-96. The sequence goes on from JAQBPH010000330.1 coordinate 11,191, forward strand.
CGACCCCGCCTCGCGGGCCGCCGCGGTCTGGACCTCGGTGACCGTGCTCGACACCCTGCTCCGCCTCCTTCACCCCTTCATGCCCTTCGTCACCGAGGAGTGCGCGGTGCGGCTGCCCGGCGCTGCGCCCACGCTGCAGGGCCGGGAGTGGCCGGCGCCCCCGTCCTGGTGGCGGGAGGGCGCCAACGGCGCCGCCGACGGGGTGGAGCGGGTCATCGAGCTGGTGGGCGCGCTGCGCAACGCGCGGCAGCAGGCGGGGCTGCCCCCCGGCTTCCGCGAGCGCCAGCAGGTGACCCTGCGCACCCCGGACGACGCCCTCTCCGCCGGCGACCTCCGCCGGCTGGTGCAGGCGCTGGTGCCGGTGGAGGTGGTCGACGAGCTCTC
>JAQBPH010000343.1:0-3034 GCA_028287625.1 Chloroflexota bacterium
AGTGCGCGGGGCAGACCGATGGCGACGCGATGGAGCCGGGCGACGGCGTCTACGGCGAAGAGTGGATCGATGCGGCCGACCAGGGCGAGGAGGTGAAGCAGGTAGGTGGACGACTCGCCGAGGTCCATGGGGCTGAGCGCGAAGCGCACCGCGACCCGCTGGTCGAGGGCGGCGAAGGCGCCCATGCGCAGCCGTCGGGAGAGGGTGGGCTGGCCGACGAGGATGCCGGCGAAGGGGCTGCGCGAGTCGAAGTCGGCGTTGGTGAGCAGGCGCAGCTCCTCGAGCTGGTCGGTGGCCAGGAGATGGGCCTCGTCGACGACGAGCACGACACGCCGGTGGCGCTCCGCCTCCTCGGCGGCGAGCAGGTCGGCGGTCTGAGCGATGAGCTCCGCCTTGGAATGGCGAGGAGTTCCACCGAGCGCGACGACGATGGTCGAGTAGAGGCCGCGGGCGCCGAAGGCGCAGTTGCCGATGTAGATGACCTGGTGGCGGGTCCGGTCGAGACCGGCGATGGCGGCACGGACGGCCACGGTCTTGCCGCAGCCGACGTCGCCGACGACCACCCCAAGGGCGCCCTCGGCGACGCAGAAGCCAATGCGCGCCACCACCTCGGCGTGGGCGGCACGGGCGAAGAGGTCGGTGGCGGCGATGCCCTTGGAGAAGGGCGTCCGGGTGAGGCCGAAGTGCACGACCCATGGGGCGCGGCCGCTCACTGCGACGCCTCCTGGTCGAGGTCGCGGTACGAGATGGAGCCGGCGATCTCGTCGTCGTAGGTGGACAGCACCTGGTTGAGGTAGTCGACGACCTTGGGCACGTCCACCGGCGGTCGGGACGCCTGGGGGACCGCAGGATGGACGTGGCGGTCGATGACATAGGGGGTGGCAATGCCGGTGAGGCGGCCCTCGGCGTAGACGCTGAGGCTGCCCAGATCCTCGGGGTCGAAGCGGAGCTCGACCTTGCGGCCGACCAGCGAGGGGTCGACCTGGTAGCGGTTGCCGGCGAGGCTGACCGTGGCCGTCTTGGTGACGGTGCGGAAGACCGACCAGCGGAAGGCCTCGACCACCAGGGCGTGGTCGGCAGCGCGTGGCGGGTCGCCGGCGCAGAAACGGGCGATCGGGGTCTGGCCGGTCTCGCTGTGCACCCGGCAGTTGAGCACCATCTCCGCCCAGGCCAGGAAGCGGTCGTTGAGCTCGTCGAGGTCGGCGATGCCGGCGGCCTCGGCCTCGAGCAGGAAACGCTCGCGGATGACCCGGTTCAGTCGCTCCTGCTTGCCCCGCCCCTGCGGGCTGTACGGCCGGCTGTGCACCAGCCGGATGCCGAGCACCGCGCAGCTGCGCTCCAGCGAGGCGGCGGCGAAGGGGGCGCCGTTGTCGAGGTAGAGCTGCTCGGGCAGACCGCGACGGGCGATCGCCGCGCGCAGCACCGACTGCGCCGACCGGGCGTTCTCCTCGAACACCCAACGGCCGTGGACCAGCAACCGGCTGTGGTCGTCCACGAGCAGGAACAGCCGCGCTCGCCGGCTCGCCAGCGCCCGAGGGTGCGGGACCCAGGGGCCGACGAGCACGTCGCCGATCCAGCGCTCGTTGGGCCGCGCCGCCTCGTAGCGGCCGTACGCCACCGGCTCGGCTGCGAGCGCGGCGCGCTGCAGGCCGCGCTTGGCCAGCTGCTCGCGGATCGTCCGCGGCGGCACGCGGATGCCGTGGCGGGTGCTCAGGATGTCGGCGATGTGCGCGGCGCTGCGCGCCGGCAGGTCGCGGCGCAGCGCCGCCGCCTCCTCGAAGAGCTCGGGATGCCGGCGCACCACCCCGCGGTCGGAGCGCACCCCCGGCCGCAGCCCGTCGAGGCCGCGGGCCCGGTATGCGCGCAGCCAGCGATCGAGGGTGTTGCGGCTCACCCGGATCACGCTGCCGTCGGGGTGATGGTGGGCGCGCTCGGCGAGGGCGCGCATCAGCCGCCCTCGCTCCGTGGGGCGCAGCCGGGGATTGGCGGCCTCGGCGATCACCGCGTAGCGGAACAGGGCCACTGTCTCGGCGGGGTCGGTGGGCATGGTGGGCACTCCTCAGGGGGTGGTCAACGGCACGGAGGCGATCAAAGGGCGCCCCGCTGCGCCTGCCCAGGGCACGATCGTGGTGGTGGCCAGCCAGCCCCCGCCGGTGACCCGGCTCGCGAATGCCCACAGCCCCGCCGTCCCCAGCTCGCCGCCGCGTCGCGCCGCCTGCCGCCACGCCGACACCACCACCTCCAGGGTGGCCTGCTCGACGTCGGCCGGCAGGCGGACGACCTCACCGCCGAGGTCGACGAGCAGGCCGGTGAGGGCGGCGACCAGGGCCGGCGCTCTCGCCCGGTACCGGCGCCGCCAGCTGCGGGCGGTGCTGTGCGGGACCCCCGCCGCCTCCGCAGCCGGCCGTGCACCCACCCCGCCGACCATGCGCACCAGCGCGCCGCCGATGACGTTCACCGGGTCCAGCCGGCGCTGCAGCAGGAAGGCGGGGAGCAGCCCGTGGCTGACCGAGCACTCCTGGCACTTGGCCCGCCGCACCCAGATCCGCGGGCTTCCCCTCTTGCGCACGTACCGGGGGTACCCGTGCCAGAAGATCATCCGCCGGCGACAGGTCGGGCACCGCGGCCGTGGCACCTCGACGTCGCGGCCTGCGGCCACGTAGCTCTCGACATCGAGCCGGCAGAGCCAGAAAATGGACACGGTGGCACCACCACCACAGACCCTCTCGGCGCCGGTTCCACACGAGGCCGAGGGGGTCGTCTTTTGTCAGCGGCACCGGATCATGGCGGCTGGACACGGCTGTCCACATCTCCACAGCCGTCCACCCCCTCCTCCCCGAACCCCTCCACCCCGATTACGACGACGGGGTTTTCAACAGGACTCCGTCACCACCGAGGGGCGCCACCCAGCCCAGTTTCGCCACCACGCAGAGACGCCGCCAACACCTCTGAGCCTGGCTCCGGGGGCGACTACGGGGAGGCCGACGCCCCAGTACCGCCTGGACGAGGCTGAGAGGGCGGATGCACCCATTCG
>JAQBPH010000349.1:0-2678 GCA_028287625.1 Chloroflexota bacterium
CCGCGGGCGATGTCCCAGCCCGGCCAGCTCACCGCCTGGGCGAGCGGAGCGGCGCTGCCCCAGGGATGGACGCCGCCGTAGCCGTCGAGGGCGAAGCCGCCGGGCCCGTCGGCGCCCCTCAGCCCGCGCGGCGCCACCGAGGCGCGCAGCCAGCCGAGCACGGGCATGCCCAGCCGCGGCGGCATGGTGGTGCCGTCGAGCGGCAGCCGCGCCCTTCCGCTCGGGTTGGAGAGCGCCCAGTTCTGCTCGACGACGTCCACGTGGTCGGACGCCGCGGACGCCACCACGGCGACGTGTCCCGCGGGCGAGCCGGCGGTGCCGCCGAAGACCAGCAGGTCGCCATACTGCGGCGCCACCGCGCCCCCGTTGGGGAGCTGCTGCCAGGGGAGCCTGAGCCGCGGGCCCACGTCCCACATCTGATACGCGTAGGCGACCGGCCAGATCGGCTGCGCGCCGAAGCGCACCGCCGCCCAGCGCTGCGCCAGCTCCACGCACTCGTACTGGAGGCCGTAGGTCTGCGCGGCGTCGCGATTGCCGTCGCCGTTGCTGTACACGTTGAGGTCGCCGACCGCCGCGGACGCGCCCGCCCAGTCGGCGCCGGCAACCAGCACGGTGCCATAGGGGACCGGCTGCGCGCCCGTCCACTGACGGGCCAGGAGCACCGGTGTCAGCACTGCGACAGAGACAGCAAGAACGTGGAGGAGGACGCGTCGGACGCGCATGACAGGGCGCACCCTAGCAGAGCCGGTGCGGGTTCGGGCCACGGGTTTCGGTTACAGACGGCGGCCCCGCACCCCGGTCTCCGGACTGCCGGGGAGGCGGTGCGAGCCTCTCCGGCGGCACCGCTCTGGTAGTCTGCCCGCGCTGTGGTGCAGGAGGACCGGGTCGACGTCGCCGCCCTGGTGGCGGAGGTGGAGGCCGAGGTCGCCCGGCGCCGGGCCGCGGGCGACTACCCCGAGGAGCTGCTGCTCCGGCTCCGCGCCGGCTTCGCCGTGGAGGAGGAGAGCGAGCCCCCCGAGGCGCTCGCCATCGTCGAGAGCAGCCGTCCGCTGCGCTCCACCCGGCCGGTGGTGGGGCCCGCCGTGGTCTTCGGCAAGCGCGCCCTCCGCCGCCTCCTGAGCTGGTACGTCCACCCCGCCGTCCACGACCAGAACCGCTTCAACCTGGCGCTCCTCCGCGACCTGCGCGCCCTGGAGGCGAGGCTGGAGCGGCTCGAGCGGCAGGCCGGCCAGGGCGGCGACGAGGCCCATGGGTGAGGCTCGCCTTCGTCACCCCCCGCTACGGACCGGAGATCCTCGGCGGGGCTGAGACCCAGGTCCGCGACTACGCCGAGCGGCTCGCCGCCGCCGGCCACGAGGTGGAGGTGCTCACCACCTGCGTCGTCGACCACCACAGCTGGGCCGACGCGCTGCCCGCCGGCGAGAGCAGCGTCGCCGGGGTGCGGGTCCGGCGCCATCCCGTGACCCGTCCCCGCGACCACGCCCTGGCCGCCCGCCAGCAGCCGGTGCTCGACGCCGGGCTCCGTCTCGGCGAGAGCGGCGAGCGCGCCTGGGTGGAGAACACCGGGCTCAGCGAGCCGCTGCTGGAGGCGATCGGCGCCACCGCCCCGCGGGTCGACGCCCTGCTCTTCGCCCCCTATCTGTTCGCCAGCACGGTGCTGGGGGCGGCGGTGCGGCCCGAGCGCAGCCTGGTCATCCCCTGCCTCCACGACGAGGCCTACGCCCGCTTCGCCCCGGTGCAGGCCACCCTGCGCGGTGTCGCCGGGCTGATCTTCAACACCGAGGCGGAGCGGGACCTCGCCGCCCGGCTGCTCGGCGAGCTGCCCGCCCACCGCGTCGTCGGCGAGGGCTTCGAGGCCTGCCCCCGGGTCGACGGCGCCGGCTTCCGCCGCCGCCACCGCATCGACGGTGACGCCCTCGCCTACGCGGGGCGGCGCGAGCGCGGCAAGAACTACCACCTCGTGCTCGAGTACGTGACCCTCTACGGCCGCGCGCTCTCACGGCGCGGTCCGGTCACCCTGCTCTCCATGGGGGGCGGCCCGCTGCAGCCGCCGGCGGCGGGGCGGCCGCTGGTCCGCGACCTCGGCTTCGTCAGCCACGCCGACATGCTCGACGCCCTCGCCGCCTCGCTGGCGAGCGTCCAGCTCTCGCGGATGGAGAGCTTCTCCCGGGTGCTGATGGAGGGCTGGCTGTCGGGCACGCCGGCGATCGTCGACGCCGGCTGCGCGGTCACGCGCGAGCACTGCGCGGAGAGCGGCGGCGGGGTGTGGGTGGGATCGGCCGAGGAGTTCGCCGCGGTGGTCGACCGGCTGCGGGGCGACCCCGGGCTGCGCGCCGCGATGGTGGAGGCAGGCCGTGGCTACGTGACCCGACGCTACTCCTGGCCGGCGGTGCTCGGCCGGCTCGAGGCGGCGGTGCGGGAGATGGCCGGCTGAGCGCCCCCGCCGTCCACCAGCTGCTCCCCGTGCTCTCCTACGGCGACGCCATCGGCGGGGCGGTGCTGCGGATGCGCGCGATGCTCCGCCGGCTCGGCTTCCGCTCGGAGATCTACGCCGACCTCATCGACCGCAGGCTGGGACGCGAGGCCGCTCCCGCCGGCGAGCTCGCGGGGCGGCTGGGGCGGGACGACGCCCTCATCTACCACCTCTGCATCGGCTCGCCCCTCGCCCGCCTGGTGGA
>JAQBPH010000352.1:0-3354 GCA_028287625.1 Chloroflexota bacterium
GGCCGGCGCCGCTGCCCGGGCGGCGGTCGAGGCCCAGGCCGCCGCACACCTCGCCGCCACCAAGGCCGGTGAGGTCCAGGCATGGACGGACGGGGATGGCGAGAGCGCCGCTCCCGCCGGCACCGGCGACGCGGTGCATCGCCTCGACACCGCGGCGATCGAGGAGCGCCTGCGGCAGGTGACGCCCGGCCGGTGGGCTCGACACGGGTGTGACGTCTGGGCGGAGGACGGCGGCGGCCCCGCACTCTTCGTGACCCCCCGGGAGCGAGACTCGTCGTCGCAGCGGCGCGAGCAGGCCGATCGCGACGCCGAGTTCGTCGCCCATGCGCCCGACGACGTGCGCGCGCTGCTCGCCGAGTTGCGGGCGGTGCGCGACGTTGACGACCCCGCCGGTTGAGGTGCTCGGCTGTTCTGCCGCCGGTGTGAGTGTCGCGGCTGTTCTGCCGCCGGTCGAGATTCGCGGGGGGCCGCTCTGCCGCCGGTTCTTACTCGGGGGGGACTGCGTCCCCCCCGCTCGGTCGCAAGACATCGTGCGCTGGCGCGCCCGATGCCGGCTCCCGCCCCCCCTCGCCGGCACTCGCCGGCGGCGCGCGCTTCGCGCTCGCAATTTGCTTCTCCACCGGCCGTGCTACCAGCTGAGGAACGCTGCGCGTTCCTCCTGGAAAACCCCACGATCCGCGGAGAGGGCGGCGCAGCGAGGCGCAGCCGGGTCGCGCGTGATGCCCATGCGGGGTTCAAGCGCCCACCCCGGAAGCCGCTCGGGGGATGGGTGTGAGGAACGCGCAGCGTTCCTCCTGGGACCTCGGCCCGTCGACCCTTCACGAAGAGCGCGCGAAGCGCTTGGCGCATTTTCATCGCGTGAGGGTGGGCCCGCCAGGGGCCATCGCTGACTTGCGACCGAGCGGGGGGGACGCAGTCCCCCCCGAGTCAAAACCGGCGGCAGAGCGGCCCCCCGCGAATCTCAACCGGCGGCAGAACTGCCGGGCATCTCCACCGGCCGCAGAACGGCCGCGCCGCTCACTCGGCGGCAGAACTGCCGGGCTCCACCGGCCGCAGAACGGCCGCGCCGCTCACCCGGCGGCAGATCGGCCGAGCCACGCATCCGGCCGCAGATCGGCCGAGCCACTCACCCGGCGGCAGATCGGCCCGAGCATCCCCGCCGGGGCAGAGCCCCCCGCCCCAGCCACACCCGCCGAGCCGCACAATGCCCCGCTATGCACGAGCGGTTCCTCGACACGGACGGGCGCCGTCTGCGGTACCTCACGGGAGGGTCAGGCCCCCCGCTGGTCCTGATGCACGGGTTTCTCGGCTCGGCCGAGAACTTCGAGGCGTGGTTCGAGGAGCTCGGCACGCGGCGCACCCTGGTCGTGCCCGACCTGCCGGGGTTCGGCGCCTCGTCGCCGCTGGCGGGGCGGCACACCTCGGAGACGATCGCCGCCGCCGTCGAGCCGCTGGTCGACCATCTCGGGCTGGGGCGCTTCGACCTCGGAGGGCTGTGCCTGGGGTCGCCGGTGGCCTGCGCGATGGCGCGGCGGCGGCCCGGGCAGGTGCGACGGCTGCTGCTCCACACCCCGCTGCTGGCCCCCGAGCTGGTGCGCCGGCGCTTCCACGTCCAGGTGGCGGCGATGACCGCGCCGGGGCTCTACGACGGCGTCATCTGGCTGAGCCGGCGGCGGCTGGTCAGCGACCTCTACAAGCGTCTGATGGTCGAGGGCGCCGACGTCGACCGGGGCGCCGCCGAGGCGAACTTCGCCAACCAGTGCCGCGCCCATCCGCGGGCGTCGCGGGAGTGGCTGCGCGACGGGCTGCGGGTGCACGATGCCGGGCTGGTGGCGGCGCACCCCGAGCCGGTGCTGCTCATCGCGGCCGCCGGCGACCGCATCGTCGACAGCGAGGGGCTGCGGCGGCTGACCGGCGGCTGGGAACGCTGCCAGCTGGCCCTGGTCGAGGACGCCGGCCACGGTTGGAACGAGGCCTACGTGCGCCGCCAGCTCGAGCTGATCGGGGCTTTCCTCGACGGCCGCCCGCTGCCGCCGGGCAACGAGGCCGGCGCCGCGGCGGGGGGGAGGACCGCCGACCAGCAGGCTCTGCCCGCGGGCGGTCGGGGGGGAGCCCCCCCGACGTGACCTCCGGGGAGCTCCCCGCCGCCGCCGACTGCGTGATCATCGGCGGGGGAGTGGTGGGCTGCTCGCTCGCCTACCACCTCGCTCGCGGCGGCATGCGGCCGCTGCTGCTGGAACGCGGCGAGCTCGGCGGCGGCTCCACCGGGCGCTGCGCCGGCGGGGTGCGCCAGCAGTTCTCCACCGCGGTGAACGTGCGCGTCAGCCGGCTGAGCCGGGCGATGCTGGGGCGCTTCCCCGAGGAGATCGGCGTCTCCGCGGAGCTGCGCCAGATCGGCTACCTCTTCCTCGCCGGCACCGAGGCCGAGGCCGCGCAGTTCGCCCGCAACGTCGAGGTGCAGCGCGCCGCCGGGCTGCGCGAGGTCGAGCTGCTCGACGTCGCCAGCGCCCTGGAGCTGGTGCCGGAGCTGCGCGCCGAGGACCTGGTCGCCGCCACCTGGTGCCCCACCGACGGGCTGGCCGGGCCCAACGAGGTGACCCTGGGCTACGCCGCCGCCGCCCGCCGGCACGGCGCCACGCTGCTCGAGGAGATCGAGGTGACCGGCATCGACCTCGAGGGCGAGGCGGTGGCGGCGGTGTGCACCACCCGCGGCCGGGTGGCCACGCCCGTGGTGGTCGACTGCGCCGGCCCGCACGCCGCCGAGGTGGCCCGGCTGGCCGGGGTGGCGGTGCCGGTCACCCCCTTCCGCCGCCACATCTTCCTCACCGAGACCTTCGCGCTCAGCCGGCCGGTGCCGATGACCGTCGACTTCCACACCTCGTTCTACTTCCATCCCGAGGGCGACGGCCTGCTCCTGGGGATGAGCGACCCCGACGAGCCCGCCTCCTTCGACACCAGCGTCGCGTGGGACTTCCTCGAGCACCTGATCGAGCACGCCACCTGGCGGCTGCCCGCCCTGGAGCGCACCGCCATCCGCACCGGCTGGGCGGGCCTGTACGAGATGTCCCCCGACCACCAGGGCATCGTCGGCGAGGCGCCGGGGCGGCCGGGGCTGTGGCTCTGCTGTGGTTTCAGCGGCCACGGCTTCATGCAGGCTCCCGCCATCGGCCACCTGCTCGCCGAGCGGCTGCTCGGCGGCCGGCCGGAGATCGACATCGCCCCGTACTCGCCGGAGCGCTTCGCCGGCGGCGGCGGCGAGCCGGAGGTCTCCGTGATCTGAATCAGGCCACCAGCTCCTTCGTCGCTGACAGCCTTCCCGCTGAACTGATCGAGAGGGGGGAGATTCTCGACGTC
>JAQBPH010000522.1:0-8049 GCA_028287625.1 Chloroflexota bacterium
TCGGCCACCGCGGCGGCGCGGCAGCGGGCCCGCGCCGAGCATCGCGCCGCCGAGGCGCGGGTCGCCGAGGAGGAGGCGGTGGCGGCGGAGCGGGCGGCGGCCGCGGACCAGGCGGGGGTGCGCGGAGCCCAGGACGCCCTCGAGTCGGCGCGGGGGAGGCTGCACCGGGCCCTGCCCGGGTGATCGACTCCGCCGGGCGGGGTCAGGACATCGTTACCCAGTCGCAAGCGGGACGCGGCCGGGGCGCTCCCATACTGACGCCCTCGGAGAGTGGATCCCGGTCGCTCTCTCTCTCGCGCTGTGGGGGTGATGTGCGCAACGTCCCTGGTCGTTCCCGTCCGTGCACCCGGCGCCGCCGGGAGGCGGGCGGACAGAGCCTCGTGGAGTTCGCTATCTCGCTGCCGGTGCTGATCCTGCTGCTGGCCCTCGCCTACGTCGGCTGGCAGGCGGTGCACACCGTCATCGCCCTCAACGGCGCGGCGCGCGCGGGCGCGGTCACCGCGGCCAACGACGTGCGCCACGGGGTCTCGCAGACCCAGGAGTCCGCCGACGTCACCAGTGCGGTGAACGCCGAGCAGGGTTCGACCGCGTTCGCCAACGTCACCTACGGAACCACCTGCACCTCGGCGTGCGTCGCGCTGCGCCACGCACTCCCGGGGACGCGGACCAGCGTTGCGATGGAGGTGGTCACGGTGCAGTCGAAGATCGTCTCGGCGGTGCCCCTGCTCCCCGGCTTCACGGTCACCGCCCAGGCGGGGGTGGCGCCATGAGGAGGCGGCGGCGCGAGCACGGCCAGGTCATGATCGTCCTCTCGCTGGCGCTCGTCGTCCTGCTCGGGATGATGGCGGTGGCCCTCGACGGCGGCTATGCCCTGGTGCAGGCGCGGCGCGCCCAGAACGCGGCGGACTTCGCCAGCATCGCCGGCACCGCCTCGCTCAAGGCGCTCTGCGAGCAGGGGGCGGCCCCGCCCACCGACCAGCACGTCCACGCCGTGATCCAGGACGTCATCGACCAGAACGCGAACTCGATCGGCTCCAACTGGACCGCCGACTACATCGACCAGGCGGGCAACGACCGCGGCGCTGCGGTGAGCACCTCGGCGGCCAGCGTCCCGCCGCCCTACGCCTGCGGGGTCACGGTGCAGCTCAACAGCACCTGGATGCCGTACATCGCCCAGGTGCTCGGGGTCACCACGCTGAGCGCCAAGGCGACCGCCAAGGCCCTCAACGGCGTGCAGCCCGGCAAGACCGTGGGCATCGTCGCCCTCGACAAGGTGGGGCCGCACAGCATCCTCGGCAACGGCCAGGGCACCTTCACCGTCCACGGCGACATCTTCGCCAACAGCGCGGTGCCCAACAATCCGTGGACCTCGACCCAGGCGGGCGGCTACAGCTACACCGACGTCATCGACGCCAAGGACAACAGCAACCTGTCGGTGTTCGGCAACCTGATCAGCGTCACCGGCATGCCCTTCGACTGGTGCTTCGGCAGCAAGAGCGTCCCCGCCAACGTGGCCAGGCCCAACGGCTGGAACGAGGCCACCCAGGGCCCCTGGAACAGGCCGCCCTGCTCGGTCGGCAGCGTCAAGCTGGCCTACGAGCACTACGTCGTCAACCAGGCCCAGGTCAGCGACCCGGTGGGCAGCGCCCTCGCCGACCCCATCGCCAACACCGGCGTCGGCCTCTGCCCCGGCCAGTCCTCCGCGCCGCAGTACAACAGCGGGCCGCCGGGCAGCCTGCTGCAGCCCGGTGTCTACAACTACCCGGTGCTCATCACCGCCACGACCCAGCTGGCCGACTGCGGGGTGGGAGGCGCCCCCGGCGCGCTCGACCCCAGCTCGAGCGGCTACCCGGGGGTCTACCGCTTCATGAAGGGGCTCTCGATCGCCCCCGTGGCGGGCGCCACCGTGCAGGGATACAACATCCTCATCGCCACCGGCGCTCCCTACCCGATGGCGGGCAACGTGCCCGGCACCGTCTCGAAGAGCGGCGTGTTCACCGCGACGCCGGGCGCACAGGGCAACGGCGCCCCCTGCTTCCCCTCGGACTCGCCCGACGTCGACGGCACCAGCCCCCGGTGCGCGGGCTCCAACTCGGACCTGTACGGCGTCGTCTCCCTCAACCAGAAGAGCTTCAACCCCGACAACATCTGGGGCACCGGCACCAACTTCTCGCTGATCATCGGCGGCAGGGGGACGGTCACCCTCAGCGCCCCGTCCTACGGCGTCTACAACGGGATGAGCTTCTTCCAGGCGCGCGGCACCCCGGGCAACTTCGGCTTCGACGCCGAGGCGGGCGACAGCGCGGCGATCACCGTCACCGGCACCGTCTACAACAACACGGCCGCCAACTACGGCAGCGGCCTGCCCCAGGAGTACTGGGACGTGGGCACCATCTACTACCCCGGCGGCATCGTGCAGACGGGCATGGGCACCGGCACCAGCCAGGCCGCCTCCAGCGGCTCCGTCACCATCAACGGCACCTGCATCGTCGACGACTTCGTCACCGACGGCAACTCGACGATCACCGTCAACGGCGCCGCCTACACGCTCCCCGGGCTGAGCTCGCTGAGCGGGACGATCATCGGCTGATGCGCACCGGGAGCACGCGGCGACCCCGGCGGGGGGGGGCGGCCGGACAGTCGATGGTGGAGTTCGCCATCGTCTGCCCGATCGCCCTGGTCGTGGTGTTCGGGATCCTCAGCGGCTGCTGGCTCTTCTTCCAGAACGAGGCGGTCAGCGACGGCGCCCGGGGCGGCGCCCGGTCGGCGTCGATCGCCAGCTCCCTCTACCTGGAGACCCCGGTGGGCAGCGGCACGTTCTGCGAGTCGGGGACGCCGGTCACCGTCGCCGCCGCGGTGGCCCGGGCCGCCCCGCAGCTGCCGGTGGACCCGGCGCTGCTCTGCGCCCCCGCCGGCAACAGGACCCACCTCCAGAACCTGAGCGGGACGCCGTCGGGCAGGGCGAGCGTCACCGTCGACGCCACCCCCAGCCTGGCCGCGCCGACCGCGGTGACGGTCACGGTCAGCTACGGCGCCCAGGGGCTGGCTCCGCCCCTGACCCGCACCTTCACCTTCACCGCCGCGAGCGTGCAGCCGGTGCTCCAGCCCTGACCCTCAGACCGTGAGCGGCTGTCTGTCCCTCCGGCCGACGACGTCGGCGGCGAGACCGCTGAAGAGGTGGTCGTCGGGAGCGCCCGCCGGCGCCGGTCCCAGTCCGCGGGTCGCCGCCAGCCGGAAGTGCTCGCGGGCGGCGACGGGCCGCAGCCAGGGATGGAGCTCGAGGTCCCAGAGCAGCGGGTACTCCGCCGAGATCTGGCTGCGGTGGGCGCGCAGCGCCGCCTGCTTGAGGGGGATCAGCTCGCCGGCCTCGACGGTGGTGGTGACCTCGGCGTCGGGCACGGTGGCGGCGTAGTAGAGGCCGGCGCTGGGCACGTCCTGGAGGTCCACGCCAGCCCGTCCGGCACCGGCCAGCACCTGCTCGCCGACGCTGGCGGGCACGCAGCAGTGGTACAGCTTCGCCACCTGGTGGGGCATGCCGTGGAGCGGCGTCCGGTCGGGATCGTCCCGCTCGCCGCGGTAGCCGGGATCGGCGGCGGCCCCCACCGCCGCGGTGGTGAGGTGGTGGGTGGCGACGTGGTCGGGATGCCCGTAGCCGCCGTCGGCGTCGTAGGTGACCACCACCTGGGGGCGCATCCGGCGGATCAGCCGCACCAGGCGGGCGACCGGCCGCGGGTCGCCGCGGCGCCAGGCCTGCCAGAGGCAGGTGTCGCGGGCGCTGGCCGGGCTGCCGGGCATGCCCGAGTCGCCGTAGCCGAGCTGGATGAGCCGGTGGAAGCCGAGGATGCGCGCGGAGCTCGCCAGCTCCTCGGCGCGGAGGCGGCGCAGCTCGCACTCCGGCGAGGGCCTGCCCCACGCCACCCGGGCGCGCAGCGCGGGGTCGACCACGCCGCCGCGATCGCCGGTGGTGAGGCAGACCAGCGTGGTGCGGGCGCCCCGCCGCGCCGCCAGCGCCGCGGTCAGGGCGGTCGCCGAGGCCTCGTCGTCGGGATGGGCGTGCACGAAGAGCACCCCCAGGCCGCTCCAGGGCAGCCGGCGGCGGCAGCGGAGCCGCATCAGAGCACCGCCATGAGGATGCCCGTCCCCATCAGCGAGGCCGCCCAGGGCAGGTCGAGGTTGACCCAGAACCGGCGGAGCACCGCCACCCCCACGGTCCGGTACACGAGCACGGCGAGGCCGGTGGCGACGGCGAGCATCGCCATGGTGTGGGTGGCCACGGCGAGCGCCGCCGTGGAGGCCGAGGTCAGCCCCCAGCCCAGCGCCAGCACGTGCGGGTTGGGGACGCGCGCGTAGGCGGCGTACCCGGGGAGGTGCAGCAGCACCGGGATGAGCATCAGGCCCGCCCCGTGGGCGGTGGCCATCAGGAACGACCAGGTCACCAGGTCGCGGGGTCCGACCCGCATCCCCACCCAGCGGGGATGGCGACGCCAGCGCACCGCCCGCCAGGCGCCGAAGCCCACCAGCAGGGCGGCGCCGCCGAGCCGGAGCGCGGTGGGGTCGACCACGATGCCGGCGGCCGCGACGGCGAGCGCCACCAGGCCGATGGCGAGCGCGTGGCCGATGGCGATGAAGGGCAGGGCGCGCAGCAGCGCCCGCTGCGAGCCCTCCTGCATCCCCAGGCCGACGGCGAAGAGCCAGCCCATCGCCGGGTTCAGTCCATGGAAGGCCCCCGCCCCCGCGAGGGCGAGCCATGGCCAGGCGCCGCTCACGGGTAGCAGTACGAGTCCGACGAGGCGTCGCCACCGGCCAGGCGCACCTGGTGGGCGCGGTCGCTCCCGAAGTCGACGTGGAATCCCTCGTCGAGGCTCAGCCCGCCGCTCTCGGTGTCGGCGTCGAGCTTGACCAGCCATCCCTGGATGCCCTCGGGATAGAACTGCTGGTCCCAGGCGAGGTAGAGCGAGTTGGTGACGTAGACGCGCCGGCCGTCGCGGCTCACCTCGACCATCTGGGGGCCGCCGCTCAGCGGGGCGCCGTTGGCGTGGGCGGCGCGGCGCACGATGCCGCCGAGATGGACGCTGCCGGTCCTCCGCGGATGGAAGGGGTCGGAGACGTCGTACTGGAGGAACTCGCCGGTGCCCCAGGCGGAGACGTAGAGGAAGCGGTCGTCGAGCGACAGGTTGATGTCGGTGACCAGCGGCGGCACCGCTCCGAACCCCTGCAGCAGCGGCGGCAGCACCGAGGCGTCGGCCGGCTCGGCGGGGATCTCGATCACCTTGGTCAGCTCCCAGCTCTCGCCGGTGAGATGCCACAGCCAGATCGAGGCGGAGAGGTCGGCGACGTTGGTGACCACGCCGACGAAGCCGTACGCCTTGGTGGGGTCGTGGGCGGGGCGCAGCTCGAGCACCATCTGGTCGTCGTCGCCGACCGAGAGGGCCTGGACGTGGCGGCGGCGGCGCAGGTCCCAGACATGGATCTGCCGCCCGTACCTCTTGCCGAGCAGCAGCTCGGGCACGACACCGTTCTCGACCATCGCCGGGGTGCCCCACTCGCTGGTGATCATGGTGTCGTAGCCGAGGTGCCAGGCGAAGTCGTAGGCGAGGAACTGGGGCCCGCGGTCGACCTCCCAGCGGCCGAGCACGTCGAAGCTGTCGTGGTCGAGGCGGAAGATGCCCCCGGGGCCGTCGCCGTCGGAGGTGCCACCGAGGGCGTTCACGTAGATGCCGTCGGGACCGCAGTGCACGGTGTGGGGCCGCGAGTAGCCCGCCCGCCGCGCCAGCGTCTCCGGCTCGATGACCCTGACCACCTTCGGGTGGAGCGGGTCGTCCTTGGTGTCGAGGATGGTGATCCGCGACGACCGCAGCCCGGGCACGATCAGGTACCGCCGCTCGACATGGGCGTGGGGAGCGTAGGGGCAGAGCGCCGAGCTGCACGCGTTCCAGCCGAAGTGGTGGAGCTCGTCGCCGCTGTGGGGCAGCTCGACGCGGCTGACCAGGGTGCCGTAGGCCGGCGAGCTCGGATCGAGGTCGACGACGCCGAGGGCGTCGGGCCGGGGGTCGTCGAGGGCGGTCGGCAGGGTGATGTAGCCATGCGTCTCCGGGGGGGCCTCGCCGGCCGCGCGCGCGGAGGGATAGAAGGACTGGTCCGGCCTGACGAACCCCATGTCGCACCTCCTCGATGACCGCGCGCCGCGCCCTGTGGACCGGCACCCGGTGCGTAATCCTGAGTTTCTGGATCGGGTATGTCAAGTATGCGCCCGCGCGCCCTCACCCGAGCCACGGTGACATGCGACCGGTATGACCCGTTGTGCGCGGAGGACGATCCGAGCGGGCGGCCGCCGGCGTACCGTGACACGCCGCGGCGGCGCCGTGGTGCGTTCCGGCCGGGCTTCAAGGAGAGGATGAGTGGAGATCCGCAGGGGTCGGCGCACTCCCGCGACCGCAGCCGGCCGCTCGCATCCGCGTCACTGCCTCTGCCCCCTCTGCCCCCCACAGCGCGGGTCCGTGGCCGGTGACTGGCTGGCCGACCGCTGGAGCGGGCTGTGCGGCCGGCTGCGCCGCCGCCCCCCGCGTGACCCCGACCATGGCGTGCCCCTCCCCGCGTGGGTGATCGACGCCCTCGCCGAGCCGGACCTCCGCGACGCGGGGCGCTGAGCCGGGCGAACGTCTGAGATAGAGTCGCTCGATGCTCAGACATCCGTCGCCCGGCGCAGCGCAGGGGGGTGCATGGAGAGGGCGTACGGGCTGACCATCCCGCAGACCCTGGCCGAGGTCTGCGAGCCCGCGCGGATGGCGCTGCTCGTCTACGACATGCAGGTCGGTGTGCTGGGCCAGATCGCCGACGCCGCCGCGGTCACCACCGCGGTGGTCCGGGTGCTCGGCGCCGCCCGGCAGGCCGGCGTCCGCGTGTTCTTCTCGCGCCACCTGTCGCTGCCCAAGGAGATCATGGGCGTCTTCCAGCTGCGCATGGCGATGGCGTGGCAGCGGGTGACGTCCGTCGAGGAGGTGCGCCCCTGGTTCCTCCGCGGGTCGCCGGCGCTGGAGATCGCGCCCGCGGTGATGCCGCTGGCGCGAGAGGCGGTGTTCGACAAGATCACCATGTCCGCGTTCGAGGGGACGTGGCTGGACATCGCGCTGCGCGACTGCGGGATCACCACCGTGGCCATCGTCGGCGCCGCGGTGGAGGTGGGCATCGAGCCGACCGTCCGCCACGCCGCCGACCTCGGCTACATCCCCGTGGTCGTGGGCGATGCCTGCGCCGCGGGCGATCGGGAGGCGGCGGAGCGCTCGCTCGCCGGCCTCCGCTTCACCGGCGACGCGATGTTCACCGACGTCGCCAGCCTCTGCGAGCTGCTCTCCGCCCCCGCCTGAGCAGGGCGCTGGTGAGCGGCGCGTACGATACCGGCATGTCGCCGCCGGCGCCTCTGGGGAGCGCGGCGCGCTTCCTGTCCCTGACGGTCGCCGGTCCGGCATCGGCGGCCGACCTGAGCCTGCCCGCCGACGTCCCCGTCGCCGAGCTGCTCCCCGACCTGGTGCGCCTGCTCTCCCCCGACCCCGAGGCGGCGCTGGGCACCGGCTGGGGGCTGAGCCGTCTCGGCCAGGCGCCGCTGAGCCTCGACCGCGGTCTCACCGCGGCGGGGGTGCGCGACGGCGACATGGTCTACCTCCGCCCCCTCGCCGAGATCGAGCCCGCGACCGTCGCCGACCTGGTCGACGCCGTCGCCGGCGCCGTCGACGTGCGCGGCGGGCTCTGGACGGCGGCGGCCCGGCGCAGCGCCATGACCCTCGCCGCCGCCGCGGCGCTGCTGCTCGCCACCGCGGTGACGGTGCACGACCTGCCCCTGGGGGTACGGGTCGGGGTCGCCCTCGGCATCGCCGTGCTCGCCGTCGCGGGAGCGCGCCTCGCCGCACCACGCGTGGGGACGCTCGCGGCCGCGCTGCTGGCGCTGAGCGGAGTGGTGCCGGCAGGGCTCGCCGGCGGCATCGGCGGAGCGCTGCTCGACCCGGCAGGCTCCGCGGGGGTCGCCGCCGGCACCGCCGTCGGGGTCGCCGCCGG
>JAQBPH010000378.1:0-4614 GCA_028287625.1 Chloroflexota bacterium
GACCACGCGATACTTGGGACGGCGCGCGTGAGCGTCATCGCTCCGCGACTGAGGTTACTTCGGCTTCACCGATGGGATCCATCGGTTCGCGCTGATCGGCGCACGTGCTGTCGGCGCGCGAACGCCAGCGACTCCGAGGCGGCGTTTTCGGTCCGACGCAGTAGGGTGTGCGAGGGCGCACGGACATCCAAGCCCGTCGTGCCCAGGAGGTTGAGACAATGGACGCAACTGCGATTCTCAAAGCGGTCCCGGCGACCAAGCTCGGCGTCGGTGAGCTGTCTGCCGCCATTGATGCGCTGAGCGAGTGCGAGCGGGATGCGACCGCATGCGCGATGGCAATGGCGGCTGGGGACGGCGGGATGACCTCTGCCATCCATGCCGCGCTCGACTGCGTGGACACGACGGCGAGCGCACGCCACGTGCTCCTGCGCACCGTGGCGCCGGACGCCGGTGTGCTGCGCGCCGTGGTCACCGCGGCCAGGGCGGCCGCAGAGCGCAGCGCCACCGAGTGTGGTGCGCACGCGGGGCACCACGCCCACTGCCGGGTTCACTCCGAGAGTTCGCGACGCGCGGCGGATGCCTGCAAGGCACTGCTCAGCGGTCTCGGCGGCTAGCAGTTATCCGGGAGCGCGGTGCCGGCCCGTCGCGCGGAGACGGTGGCCGGCACCGGCCCACCGGGTGCACGATCGGGCAGGAGAGCACCGAGGTCGGCGCCCCATCATGGCGTCCCGCCTGCCGGTTGCGGGAGCCGTGCGCCTCGTGGCGTTCCCTGGGGAGGGCCCGGGCGACGGGCTCTCCCCCGACGATCTTCCGGGAGGTGACGCCGACCCGGTCAGGTCGACCGTCACGCCCTCGGCCCCGACATTGCACCGGCGGTGAAGCCCGCGTCGAGAATTGCGTCACGCACGGCGACGATGTCGGCGCTCTCGAGCATGCTCAGGGAGACGACGCCGGTCGTGTGATCGGCGGTGGCGTGGCTCACCCCCGGCACCTGTTCGACGGCCCTGCACACGCTCTGCTCGCAACCGCCGCATGTCATCCCCTCAACGCGCAGAGTCACCGTGACCACGTGTCCTACCTCCTCGAAGGGTTCTGGTCGCCCGGTACGATGGTGTGACGCGTCTCCAGGGACAGGCGGCGCGCATCCGCGGTGGTGGCGTCGACCTGGATGCGCCACACTCCCGCGCTGAGCTGGGCGTCGGCGACGAAGTGGCCGTCGCCGAACCGTCGCGTCTGCAGCGGCAGCCGCCGTCCGTCGGGGGCGAGCGCAACCACGCTGGCGCCGGAGATGGAGAGCTCGTTGCCGCCGTCCGTGAAGAACGTCAGGTGCAGCTGGTTCCACCCGGAGGTGGCGGGGTCAAGGAAGCTCGCCAGCCGCCCGCCACCGGGGATGGCTGCGGAGGCGACGGTGGGCGTGACCGCGCGGGTGAGCAGCGGCTGCCCGCGCGCCGGCGAGAGCACCTGGGCGGCGCCGACCACGCTGCCCACCAGCAGCGCCGGTGCCACCCATGCGACCAGCAGCGCACGCCGGCGTGCGGCGCCGCTGAGGCGGGAGCGGCGGCGCATGCCGCGGGAGCGGTCGACGCGCAGCAGCCGCAGCGAGTTGGCGACGACGGCGACGCTGGAGAAGCCCATCGCCGCGCCCGCGGCCACCGGGTCGAGCAGGCCCGAGGCCGCCAGCGGGATGGCCACGGTGTTGTAGCCGAAGGCCCAGCCCAGGTTCTGCACGATCACCGCATGGGTGGCGCGGGCCATGCGCAGCGCGGCCGGGACGCCGCGCAGGTCGGCGGAGAGCAGGGTGATGCCGGCGCTGTCGACGGCCGCGTCGGAGCCGCCGCCGATGGCGACACCGAGGGCGGCGGCGGCGAGCGCGGGGGCGTCGTTGACGCCGTCGCCGACCATGGCGACGCACCGGCCCCCGGGTCCGCCCAGCCGTGCCACCTCGGCCGCCTTCTCGCCGGGCAGCAGCCCGCTCCGCACCCGTGACCGGTCGATGCCCAGCCGTCCCGCCACCGCGGCGGCGGGGCCGGCGGCGTCGCCGGTGAGCATCGCCACCTCGATGCCCAGCTCGCGCACCTCGGCGAGCGCGGCCGCCGCCTCGGGACGGAGGGTATCGCCGACGGCCGCGACCCCGAGCACCCGCCCGCCGGTGGCCACCACCACCCCGGTCCACCCCTCGGCGCCGAATCGGGCGAGGGCGACGTGGACGGCGGCGGGGAGGTCGATCCCCGACTGCGAGACCAGCGCCGGACGGCCCACCAGCACCTCCTGACCCTCAACCCGCGCGCTCACCCCCAGCCCGGCACGGGCGGAGAAGTCGAGCGCGAAGGGAACGGTCAGCTCCCACTCGCGGGCGGCCTGCACCAGCGCGGCGCCGACGGGATGCTCGGAGGCCCGCTCCACCGCCGCGGCGAGGCGCAGCAGGCCGGCCCGGTCGCCGTCGACGGCGATCACCTCGTGGACGCGCATGCGGCCGGTGGTGAGCGTGCCGGTCTTGTCGAAGATCACCGTGTCGATGCGGCCGCAGCGCTCCAGCACCTCGCCGCTGCGGATGAGGATGCCGTTCGCCGCAGCTCGCCCGGTGCCCACCATCAGGGCCACCGGGGTGGCCAGCCCGAGCGCGCACGGACAGGCCACGATCAGCACCGCGGTGGCGGCGAGGACGGCCTGGCCGGGGTCGCCCCGCACCAGCAGCCAGGCGGCGGCGGTGAGCAGGCTGAGGCCGATGATCACCGGGACGAACACCCCGGCGACCCGGTCGGCGAGCCGCTGCGCCGGCGCCTTGTGGGCCTGGGCCTCCTCCACCAGCCGGCCGATGCGGGCCAGCGCGGTGTCGGTGCCGACCGCCGTGAGCTCGACGAGCAGGGCGCCGTCACGCGCCAGGGTGCCGCCGGTGACCGCGTCGCCGGCCCGCTTGTCCACCGGGATGGGCTCGCCGGTGAGCATCGACTCGTCGACCGCGCAGGCGCCGCTGAGCACCCGCCCGTCGGCGGGGATGCGGTCGCCGGGGCGCACCCGCACCACGTCGCCGGGGCGCAGGGTGGCGACCGGCACCCTCCGCTCCTGCTCCGCGACCCCTCCCGCCGGCACCAGCAGCGCGTCGCCCGGGGCGAGGTCGAGGATGCCCCGGATCGCCGCCGAGGCGCGGCGCCGCGCCCGGGCCTCGATCCAGCGGCCGAGCAGCAGGAAGGAGATGATCAGCGCCGCCATGTCGTAGTGGAGGTGGCCGCGCATGTCGACACCGCCGCCGGGGTCATGCACGTGGACGCCGGCGGTGAGCAGCTCGTAGCTCGAGTAGGCGAAGGCGGTGAGGGTGCCGAGCGCGACCAGCGTGTCCATGCTCGTGCCCCGCCGGCGGGCGCGCTCGACGGCGCCGCGCAGGAAGGGAAAGCCGGCCCAGAACTGGACCGGGGTCACCAGCGCGGCGACCATCGCCCGCGCCCAGGGCTCGTGCGGCCAGCCGGTGCTGAGCACGGTGGCGGCGACCGTCAGTGGCCATGCCACCAGCAGCCGGAGCCGCAGCCGCGCCTCCTCCCGGCCGCCGCCCTCTGGCACAGCGGGCGCGGGCAGCGCGAGGTCGCGCTCGCGCGCGCCGTAGCCGGCGCGCTGGACGGCGAGGAGCACCGCCTCGGTGCCGGTCCGCTCGGGATCGTGGTCGACGGCGGCGCGGCCGGTGGCGTAGTTCACGGTGGCGCTCGCCACCCCGGGCACGCGGCCGAGCACGCGCTCGAGCCGGGCGGCGCAGGAGCCGCAGGTCATCCCGGTGACGTCGAGGTCGAGGTGGCGCAGCGGCGCCTGTGGGGCGCTGACGTGGCTGGTGGTCATCGTCGGTACAACTGTGCAACCGCGCTGTCATTTGCGCAGCCCACCCCACCTGGGGAGGGCCACTCCGCGCTCGAACGGCGCTGCGGCGATTGTGTCACCGCTGCCACTTTCGCATACCGGCGCACGATCTTCCCCGAGACGGTACTCTGTGGTGCGACTGAACTCTGCTCGGGGGGAGCGTCCTGATGATGGCGCACAGAGAGGGCCCTGCAGGCGTCTGGTGGTTCTTCCTCCTCGCCTTCGCCCTCACCGGTCTCTACTGCGTCAGCCGCTGCCTGGTGCGCCAGGACTGCGGACGGTCGCATCGCGACCAGCACGCCTCCCACGCGTTGATGGCGGCCGGGATGGTCACCATGTTCGGGCCCCTCATGGTCGACGGTGCGGTGCGGTGGATCTGCCAGGGGGTGTTCGCCGCCACCGCCGCGTACTTCCTGATGGCCGCGGCGCGCTCCCGGCGCCTGGGGCGGACCCGCGAGACACTCTCCGGCCTCCACCACTCCGTCGCCAATGCGGCGATGGTGTACATGTTCGCCATGCCCGGCCTGGCGGTGGTCGGACTGACCACCATCCTGATCGCCTACTTCATGGTCGAGGTGCTCGTCGACGGCTTGCTTCTCGCCCAGCACGCCTCGCGAGGCGTGCTGGGCCGCTCCTGGGAGGCGGCCACCCACGCCAACCGCATCCTCATGGCGACGGGGATGGTCTACATGTTCGCGGTCATGGACGACCTCGCGAACGCGGGAATGCACCACCATCATCTCGGCTGACCGAGACGCGGGGCAGACGCGG
>JAQBPH010000414.1:0-3939 GCA_028287625.1 Chloroflexota bacterium
CCTCCGGGCGCCGCCCCGCCGCCGCCGCCACCCGGCGCCCCGCCGCCGGTCGGAGCTCCGGCGCTCGGCGGCTTCACGCCCACCTCGGCGAGGATCACCTGGTCGCCCTTCTGCACGCCGCTGAGGATCTGTGTGCGCGTCGGGTCGCTGGCGCCCACGGTGACCGGCTGGGTCACCGACTGGCCGTTGCGCAGCAGCAGCACGTAGGAGGAGGCACCCGAGGTGTGCACCGCGCTCGTGGGCACGGTGAGGACGTCGACGTCGCGCTCGACCACGATGCTCATCTGCGCGGTGCTGCCCGCGTGGACGTTGGGGTTGATGCCGTCGATGACCGCGGTGACGGTGAAGGTGGCGACACCCTGGGTGATCAGCGCCGAGGGCGCGATCCCGGTGACGTGGCCGAGGAGCTGCTCACCACCGCCTGCGGGGAGCACGTTGACCTGGTCGCCGGTGCGCACCTGGGGCAGCTGGGCGTCACTCACCGGGCCGCTCACCTGGTAGGCCTGCGGGGTGGTGAGCACCATCGCGTGGGTGAGGTTGCCCTGGGCGTTGTTGCCCGCGGTCGGCTGACCGCTCGCGCTGGTGGCGGCCAGGGCGCCGGCGCTGGACGCGGCGCTGCCGATGGCCTGGCCGCTGGCCACGTTCACCTGCTGGATGGTGGCGTCGACCGGTGCGACCAGCTGGGTGCCGGCGACGTTGACGAGGGCGCTGGCCACCTGGGTCTGGTCGGCGGACACCTGGGCCTCGTCCTGGAGCACGGTGTTGGGGATCTGCCCGTTCTCCAGGGCGGCGAGCTCGGCGAGGGTGTTCTGCAGGTTGGTGGTCGCCTGGCTGAGCGTGCCCTGCGCCTGGTGGGTGCTCTGGTCGGCGTGTGTCTGCGCCTGGGCGATCTGGTTGCTGTCGGTCTGCTGCGTGCTCTGGAAGGCGACCTTGGCGTTCTGCAGCTGGAGGATGGCGTTGTTCAGGCTGCCCTGGTTGGTGTCGGCGTCCCTCGCTGCGGTCGCCTGCGCCTGGGCGACCTGGGCCGTTGCCGCGTGGACCGCCGCCGCCTGCTGGGCGCGGGCATTGGTCAACTGCACCTGCGCGGAGTTGACCTGCGCCTGGAAGGTCACGGTGTCCGACTGCAGCTTCGCCTGCGCCTGCGTGAGCGCCGCCTGGTCGGCCGACACCTTGCTCTGCGCGGCCTGGTCGGTGCTGACCTTCTGCTGGTCGGTGCTGATCCTCGCCTGGTCGGAGTTGACCTTCGCCTGATCGGAGGCCTGGGTGTTCCGCGCGCTGTTGCATGCTGCCGTCTGGGCCGGAGTGGGCGAGGGCACGCAGTTGGCCGAGATCGCTGCCTGGTCGGAGTTCAGGCTGGCCTGGTCGGAGCTCAGGGTGTTCTGGTCGGATTTCAGGGTGTTCTGGTCGGCGCTGAGGTGACTGGCGCTGCTGTTGTCGGTGTTGAGGGTCGCCTGGTCGGAGGTCACCGCCGCCCGGTCGACGTTCTGCGCGGCGGTGAGGTTCGCGTTCGCGGTGGTGACCGCGGCCTGGGCGGTGTTCACGGTGGCCTGGGTGTCGGTCTGGCTCTGCCGCAACGCGGCCGTGGCCACGTTGACCGCGGCGGCGTCGGCGGCCTTGCTGTCGTTCAGCTGGGCCTGGGCGGTGACCACCGCCTGCTGGTCGGAGGTGATCAGACCCTGGGCGGCGGCGAGCGCCGTCTGCAGGGTGACCTGCGCGCCTGTCACCGCCGCCTGGCCGGCCGCGACGGTGTCGGCGACGCTGGTCTGGGCGGGTCCGAGCTGGGCGCGGGCGGCGTTCACCGCGCTCTGGCTCGAGGCCTGGCTGACGTTGTCGGGGCCGGCCTGGTCCTGGGCGAGCTTGGCCTCCGCCGCCTGCAGCGCCGACTGGGCGTTGCTGAGCGCGGCGTTGGCCACCGAGGGGTCGAGGTTCGCGAGCACCGCGCCCGCGGGCACCTTCTGCCCCGCCTGCACGTTCACGGAGGTGACGTGTCCGTTGGTCCCGAAGTCGAGGTCCGTCTCGGCGGAGGGCTGCAGGGTGCCGGTGACGTCGACGGTCTGGGTGACCGTGCCCAGCGCCGCCGGCGCGGTGCGGAAGACGGGCAGGGTGGGCCCGCGCCGGGCGAGGAGGACGCCGACGACGATGACGCCGATCAGCACCAGCGCAGTCGGGATCACCCAACGCCGCTCCCGCAGTCGTCGCACCAGAGTACCCTCCTGGTGAGGCCGTTCTCAGACGCAAGCGGTCACGAACGTGACCTCCGCACGGCTCTCACGTGAATTCCTTCCCCAGGTCGGCGACACCTCGCCCGGTGCACCGGCTGAGCCAGTATGCCACGGGTCCGGGCGCCCACCGCCGAGGAGTGGTAAGAGTTCCCTAAGAGACGTCCAGACCCAAGAGTTCAACGCTCAACTGTCGGAAATCCGGCGGGGGAGCCGCCGGTGTGCCACCACGGAAGCGGCTCGCCGCCCCAGTCGGGCGCGCGGTGGAGGGCGCGGACCACCGTGTGGATGTTGCCCCGCACATTGAAGTCGCCCACCACCTCGCAGTAGCGGGGCTCGAGCAGGGCGACCAGGTCGTCGAGGACGACGTTGACCACGTCCTCGTGGAACACCGCCCGGTCGCGGAAGCCGTTGACGTAGAGCTTCAGCGAGCGCAGCTCCACACAGCGGGGGCCGGGCACGTAGCGGATGTGGAGGGTTGCGAAGTCGGGAAATCCCGAGCGGGGGCAGAGGCAGGTGAACTCGGGCAGGGTGAGGTGGATGGTGTAGTCGCGCTCGGGGCGGCGGTTCTCGAAGGCCTCGAGCCGCGCCTCGCGGATCATCCGGGTGCCGTAGGGCTCGTCGTCGGTCGCGTGCATGGCCGATGAGAGTGGCAGGTCGCACCCCGTCCGGGGCGCCGCGGCTCCGGACGGACCCCCGTCCGGATCGCCACAATCACCCCCGATGCCGGCCCGGCGAAGGTCACGACTCGCTCGACGTCCTCCTCGGCGGCGCGCCGCCCTCCTCATCGGAGGCCTCGGCCTCACCGCCCTCCTCGCCCTCGGCGGGGGGATCCGCGAGGTGCTCAGCCCGGCGCCGGCCGCGCTCCCCGGCACCGCCGCGCCGCCGCCGGTCCAGCCGCCGCTGGACGAGGAGGCGCCCGACGCGACGCTGCCGCCGCTCACCCCCGATCCGGCGGGGCCATCGGTGGTGGGGGGCGGCCACCGGGCGGCCACGGTCGGGGTGCCGCCCTCGGGGCCGCACCTCGACGTGCCCATCCTCCTCTATCACTATGTGCGCACCAACCCGCGCCCGGCCGACCGGGCGGGGTTCCGGCTCTCGGTCACCCCCGCCAACTTCGCCGCCCAGATCGGCCTGCTCCGCGCCGGGGGCGCCCACACGGTCTCGCTCGCCCAGCTGATGCGGGCGCTGCAGGGCCTCGACCGGCTGCCCAGCCACCCGGTGGTGCTCACCTTCGACGACGGCTACGCCGACTTCGCCACCGTCGTCGCCCCTCTGCTGGCGGCCCAGGGGATGACCGCGACCGACTTCGTGGTCACCGGTTTCCTGGGGCGGATCGGCTACATGTCGGCGGTCCAGGTCCGCCAGGTCGAGGCGCTGGGGATGACCATCGGCGCCCACACCGCCGGCCACGTCGACCTGACCCGGCTGCCTCCGAGCATCGCCCTGGCCCAGATGGAGGTGTCGCGGCAGCGCCTCCAGGAGCTCACCGGCGCGACCGTGGACGACTTCGCCTACCCCTACGGCCGCCACAACCCCGACGTCGACCGGATGGCGGCCGAGGCCGGCTTCCGCGACGCCGTGACCACCACGGGCGGCGAGTTCCAGTACCTCTCCCAGCGCTTCGAGCTGCGCCGCCTCTCGGTGACCGGGATGGACACCATGGCCAGCTTCGCCGCCAAGGTGGGGCTGACCCTCTCCCGCGGCCCGGCGGCGGCCG
>JAQBPH010000420.1:0-4190 GCA_028287625.1 Chloroflexota bacterium
ATCGACCATGGCTTCCACCGCCAACGTGTACGACCACTGCGGGATCTGGATCGGCACCGCCGACCCGGCCCGGGACATCCACGATCACACCGGCGTCCGCATCGCAACCGCCGACGAGCGAGGCGACGTGTACGACCACGTGCACGTGCGTATCGGCCGGCTCACGCAGCCCTGACCACCGCGCAGCAGGAGCGTCCGCACATGCTTCCACCCCCTCCGGTCACCAGAGTCCGCGAGGCGCCGGCACCCCACCGGGCGTCCTGGTGGCACCGTCTCCGGCGTTGTCTGCCAGCGATCATCCGCGGTCCCGCACTCTGACGCGGGACCACTCTGGGCGTCCAACGCCAGCCCAGAAGGAGTCATCCATGAACGGCAACCCGCATATCGAGACTCCGCCAGCGGCGCCCGATCGGGACGCGGGCGCGGGGTTCCACCCCTCCGCGCTGCACCCATCGCCTGACCCGACGAGCGGCGCCGGGGAGGCGTTGGAGATCACTCTGGAGTGCATCGGGCGGCCCGCACCGCGCACGGCATCCGCTCCGACGATGCGGTTCGGCTATCACCCCCATGCAACGCGCGTGCGCCGCGGGGCGGTGACGGAGGGATCGCTGGAGACGCCCGCGGTGGTGATCCTGGACGCCGTCAGCGGGCGGCAGCTGGGGGTGTGCTCGGGTCCCGGCCCCGACGGACGCTGCCCGATGGCGGGCCCCGGCGAGACCGTGCTCTGCTCCGGGCGTCGGGTGCGGGCCGCCGCCCTCGAGGCGGGCCGGACGTCCCGGTTCCTGGTCGCCGCCGGCTCGTCGACCTGCCCGCTTGCCTGGCTCGCGGTGACGCGCTGAGGCGGGCGGCACCGTCGGGGTCGCTGCCCGCCTCATGACCGACGTGCGGGGTCTCAGCCGGGGCGACCACCTCGGCAACGGCTCCGTTGTGCTCCTCGGTGACGCTGCGCCGCACGTCGAAGACGATGCGAGCCGAGGTGCGTCCGGCGAGGACGTCGGCGATCGACCGTTGACCGAGTCGAGTGTGCGCGTCTCCCTGACCACCCTGGTACGTCCCTGAGCGTGCAGCTCGAAGACCTCCGCCAGGTCGCTCCGCGTGCCCACGATCGAGCCCACCACCGTGATGCCGTTGAGGACGGTCTCGAAGATGGGGCAGGCTGACCGCGTTGTCATGGGCAGACCAGGGTGCCGCGACGCCGCAGCGACGCGAAGGCCTGCTCGAACGACCGCGGCAAGACCGCCAGCGCGATCGCCGCGTCGGCGCCGCCGAGGCGCTTGATCGCCGCCACCGGGTCCTCCTCGGCGGCGTTGACCGTGAAGTCGGCGACGAGGTCGGACGACCGCGCCCCCGACAGCTTCACCGCACCGGCGGGGTCGGGGAGAACGCCGCCGCGATCCGCGAGACAGTCTGCGCCCGCCCGTGCTCCCTCGGGGTGGAGATCGACCCGCCGGCGAACCCGGCAGGCGGCGGCGACCGGCGGATCGACAGCGCCGCGTCCACGGCCGGCGTGCTGGTGATCGCCTCCTGCGAGGACCGGACCATCGCCGCCGAGGTGCGAACGCTCCTGCGCTCCCGCTGAGTCTCCATGCGGCGTGAGCTGCCCACCGAGGTCGCGTCCGGTCTCATCGCCGCACTCTGTTCACGTTGTGAATGGTCGCTCGTGGACCCTGATCGGCCCCCTCGGTGCGCGTTCTCATGGTCTCGCACAGTCGCCGGGTGGGCAGAGGCGATGGTCACCCACGACCGCGGACAAAGGACCCTGGTGGCGACATCGACCTGGCCATAGTCTTGCAGTACGGGCCACGCGACCAGGCGCACCCACATTCGGGACCTTTTTCCCTGGCCACGCTGCACCGCGGGCGGTCACGATGGGACCTCGGTGCGGGTTCCGGCCGCCAGAACCGATCGGAGGCTCCCAGACGTGGACCACCCACTCGGCTCCGACCTGCAACTCGTCGAGGTTCACATGACCGCGGTCGAGGGCACCGTATCGCCGGGTGTCCGTCGCCAGCTCATCGAGGCCAACCTGGCGGTGCTTGAGCCTCTCGTGGAACACCTCCGCAGCCGCCTCGATGCCTGCAGCCCCGCGGGGCACGCCCGCGTAGTGGATCCCCGACGCTCGGGACCAGCGGGCGGGCGTGCATGAGCCGCTGTCTCGAGCTGTTCGAGGACTTCTGCGTCGTCACCGAGGGCGTGCGCGAGGGGATCGACGTCGAGGTCGAGGTCGTCGTCACCCCGGTCGAGGCCACGGACGGGGCGTCCGCCGGGGCCGTCGCCGGGCCGCCCGGATGATCACCGAGTCGATCGACCTCAGCGGCGTGGTGCTGTTCGACACTGTTGCGCAGCGGCCGCTCGACCTCGGTGCGGAGTGGGGGCCGACGCTGGTGGTGCTGATCCGCCATCGGTACTGACTGCCCTGCCAGGAGCACCTCGTCGAGGTGCGAGAACACCGCGCCGACCTGGAGAGGCTGGGTGCGGGGCCATCGCGGTCAGCTTCAGCCCGGCGCAGCTCGTGGCGCTGCTCCCGAACCACCTGGAGTGGCCCTGGCCGTTCCTGAGCGATCCCCGTCGGCCTGTCAGTCGCGCTCGAGCCCGTGGGCGACGCGCTGCAGCCGCTGCCGGTCCATCACCGAGGCGAATCTCACCCTGGGATGCGGCGCCCCGAGATCTCATCGATGGACACCCGGATCCACAGCTGCGGTCCGGGATTGGCCCACGACGTGAGCTCCCCGCGGCGCAGCCGCTCGATCTCGTCCGGATCGGTCACGGCGTGGGCGACACCTTGGACCAGGACGCTCCACCCGGACCGATAGAGGAGGCAGACGCCATCCACCTCAAAGGCGACTGACGCACCGGCCGCGGAGCTCAGCTTCGTTCCGGGCATGGTGCAGAAGACCACGAAGGTCTCCTCCGCCACATAGCTCACGGGAAGGATCATGGGTCGCCCGTCCGCGACGAAGCCGAGCCGTCCGACGGGCGAGTTGTGCTGCAGCAGCTCGAGGCACTCGTCGCGCGAGAGCTCCTCGACCACGGTCACACGATCTGGGGTCATGCCGTGCCCTCCCGGAACTGGGCAGCGCCATCGGTTGCGGCCTGCGTAATTCTCACGGATCTCACCCTACGGCGCGACCGGTGCGCGGACCAGGGTCGAAGGTCTCCGGTCGGAGCGTGACCATCGGCAGTCAGTCGGTGGCGCCAAGTGCCGAACGTCCCCCACCCACGTGAAGAAGGGGCGCGCACTGCCGACGGTCGACACGAGCCCGTGAACTCTCCGACGGAACCGTCCGGAGCAGGATCATCGCCGCGAAGGAATCGACCTCAGCCTCCGTGCGGAACCACGAGCACCGCGCCCGGCGCGGCGTGGACCAGCCGGGTGGAGAAGCTGCCCTGCATGAGCTCGCGCACCCGCCCGATGCCACGACGCCCCACCGCAACGGCGGCGGGCCGTGGTCCGCGTGCGACGCCGATGAGCGCGGTGCCGGGAGGGCCGCCCACGGTGACGCGCACCTCGGTGCCGCCCGGATTCGCCGTGAAGAGTTCGTCCGCCTCACCTCGAGCTGGGCGCGGCAGTCGCCTGCCGCCTCGAGGAGAACGACCGGCAGCACGTCGGGCATGGTGAGCAGCGCGCCGGTGCAGCGAACCAGCAGCGACGCCATCCGTGCCGCTGCCGACGCCTCGGGTGACCCGTCGTGGCCGACGACGACCCGCTCCGGCGGCCAGCTCTCCTCGCCGCCGCGAACCACGAGCACAGGACGGCTCGCCGGGTGGACCACGGCATCGCAGACGCGCCCCGTCGCCGCGGCCGGCCGCGACGGTGGGCCCGTCGACGGCCACGGCGGCTCGCCGCTGGCGGCCACCCTGGGCATCCCCCAGGGCCGGCTGCTGGTGCTCGCAGCGGTGCTCGGGGTGCTGGGGAGACTCTGCCAAGGTGGTGAGCATGCCGCGCCAGCTGGCACCGGACCTCTGGCCCGACCGCACCGCCCAGCTCGTCGCCCTGTGGGAGGACGGTCCCGTGTCCGGACCGCCTCTGCCCGAGAGTGCGGGCGACGCCTCGGTACCGAGCCGAGCTGGGGGACGCGTCGGTACATCGGCCTGATCCAGCGGGGATGACCTCTCGAGCCGCACCTAGCTTGGATTCTCGCGGCCCAACTGTTCAGCGCTGAGCGAGGGGTTTCTGCGCCCTTCGGGAG
>JAQBPH010000449.1:0-4559 GCA_028287625.1 Chloroflexota bacterium
GGTGCGCCCGCCCGCCGCGGGGCTGTTCTGGGAGGTGGATGGCCATGGTCGGGGTTGATTCCGGGCAGGTGTCGCTGCTGTCCTGGGAGAGCAGGGCGGTTCTCCACGAGGTCGACCGGCTGGCGTCCGCCGGGCGCGACATCGACCCGTCCGCCGCGGACCTGCTCTCGAGGGTGCACGACGACCTGCTGGCGCTCATCGACCTCCTCGAGAGCAGCGGTGACGGCCACGCCGCGGGGTGCGCCGGCGGGCCCGGCTGCAGGGTGTACCCGGGCGAGATCTGATCAGCCGCCGGCGGAGACCGGCTCCGTCCGCGGAGCGGGAACTCCCGCGCCCGCCAGCGACACCACCGCCAGCAGCCTCCGCACCTCGGCCTCGTCGAGCGCCGCGGTCTCACCCGCGGTGACCACGGCGCCGGCATCGAGGACGACGTAGCTGTCGGCGAGGCGCAGGGCGAACTCGACGTACTGCTCGACCATCAGGATCGAGAGCCCTGCGGCCGAGTGCAGCTGGGCGATCGCGTCCTCGATCTCGAGGATGATCGAGGGCTGGATGCCCTCGGTGGGCTCGTCCATCAGAAGCAGCCGGGGCCGGGTGACCAGGGCACGGGCGATGGCGAGCTGCTGCTGCTGGCCGCCGGAGAGGAAGCCGGCGCGCCGCGCCAGCAGCGGGCGCAGGCGGGGGAAGAGGTCGAGCACCTCGTCGACGGCGGCCCGGTCACCCCGCCGGGTCGCCTCGAGCACCACCATGAGGTTCTCGCGCACGGTGAGCTGGGGGAAGGTGGCGTGGCCCTGGGGCACGTAGGCGAGGCCGGCGCGCACCCGCTCGTAGGGGTGCATGCGGGTGAGGTCGCGGCCCTCCCAGACCACCCGTCCGGCCGAGGGTCGGAGCACGCCCATCACCGCGTTGAGCAGCGTGCTCTTGCCGACGCCGTTGCGGCCGATCACGCACATCAGCCCGCCCGGCGACACCTCCATGCTCACCCCGAAGAGCACCCGGGTGCGGCCGTGGGAGACCTCGAGCCGCTCGATGCTCAGCACTGTGCCGGCACCCCCTCGGCCGTGGCCCGGTCGCGCCGCTTCCCCAGGTACACCTCGCGCACGGCGGGGTCCTCCTGCACCTCGGACACCGAGCCCTCCTTCAGCACCCGGCCCTCGTGCATCACGGTCACGGTGCGGGCGAAGCGGCGCAGGAAGTCCATGTCGTGCTCGACCACCACCACGGTGCGCGACTCGGTGATGCGCTGGAGGAGCTCGCCGGTGACCGCGCGCTCGTCCTTGCTCATCCCCGCGACCGGCTCGTCGAGCAGCAGCAGCCGCGGGTCCTGCACCAGCAGCATGCCGATCTCGAGCCACTGCTTCTGCCCGTGGGACAGGATCCCGGCGCTGTCGGTCGCCCGGGCGGTCAGACCCACGGTCTCGAGCGCGTCGGCGACCCGCGGGTCGGTGCCGCGCGGCTGGCGGAGCAGGCTGAGGAACGGGCGGCGGAAGCTCGCGGCCAGGTCGAGGTTCTCCAGCACGGTGAGGTGCTCGAAGACCGCCGGGGTCTGGAAGGTGCGCCCCACGCCGAGACGCACGATGCGGTGCTCGCGGAGGCCGACCAGCTCGTCACCCGCGAAGCGCACCGACCCCGAGGTGGGGCGGGTCAGGCCGGTGATGACATCGATCAGGGTGGTCTTGCCGGCGCCGTTGGGACCGATGAGGAAGCGCAGCTCGCCGCCACGGATGGCGAGGTCGACCCCGTCGATGGCGCGGAAGCCGTCGAAGACCACCTCCAGGCCGCTCACCTCCAGCAGCACGTCCTCGCAGCTCATGTGGCCGGGTCCAGCTCGGGCGCCGCGCCGGCGCTGCGGGCGCGTTGCAGCGCCTCCCGCAGCCAGCGCGCGCCGCCGGTCAGCCCGCGCGGGGCGAAGGTGATGATCGCGACGAAGAGGGCTCCCTCCAGGAACAGCCACCCCGAGGCGAACTGCTCGCTGAGGCCGGTCTTCGCGTAGTTGACGACCAGGGCGCCCAGCACCGCGCCGGCCAGCGAGGCCCGTCCGCCCACGGCGACGGCGATGAGGAACTCGAGGGAGGGGATCACCCCCAGCTGGGCGGGCGAGATGATGCCGACCACGGGCACGAAGAGCGCTCCGGCGAGCCCCGCCATCCCCGCCGACACGGTGAACGCCACCAGCTTCACGGTGGCGGGGTTGTAGCCGAGGAAGCGCACCCGGTCCTCGCCATCGCGCACCGCGATGAGCAGGCGGCCGTACCGGCTCCTGACCAGCTGGCGCGCGACCAGGTAGACGGCGCCGAGCACCACCGCCACCACGACGTAGAGGGCACGCTGGTTGCCGGGGTCGTTGAGGTCGAAGTTGAACAGCTGCTTGATGTTGGTGAGCCCGTTGGTGCCACCGGTGAGGCCCTGCTGTCCGACCAGCAGGATGACGAAGGCGGCGGCGAGCGCCTGGCTGAGGATGGCGAAGTACGCCCCGCGGACCCGCTGGCGGAAGACCAGCGCGCCGAGACAGGCGGCGACCGCCATCGGCAGGAGCACCGCCGCCGGCACCGCGAACCAGGGAGAGCGGAACGGCTGCCAGATCAGCGGCAGCTTTTCGACGCCGCTCCACGACATGAAGTCGGGGACGTGGCCCGGCCCCGCCGCCTCGAGCTTGAGGTAGAGGCCCATGGCGTAGCCGCCCAGGCCGAAGAACACGCCCTGGCCCAGGGTGAGCATGCCGCCGTATCCCCAGCACAGGGAGATGCCGACGGCGACGATGGCGAAGCAGAGGTACTTGGCGAGGAGGCTGAGGCGGAAG
The DNA here is from genome assembly GCA_028287625.1 of Chloroflexota bacterium. Classification (GTDB taxonomy): domain Bacteria; phylum Chloroflexota; class Dormibacteria; order Aeolococcales; family Aeolococcaceae; genus CF-96. The sequence continues at coordinate 2,801 of JAQBPH010000449.1, forward strand.
TCCGAGAACAGCAGCGGGGCGCCCACCAGCAGGGCCAGCGCCGCCAGCGCGAAGAGCGCCCTGCCCGTCCACGGGGTTCCGGTGAGGCGTGCTCTCACAGCGGGGAGCGCCGCCCTCATGACAGCGACCGGGTGCGCAGCACGACCAGGCCCTGGGGACGGGCCTGGAGGAAGGCCACGATCGCCACGAACACCACGACCTTCGCGAAGCTCGCCTGGGTGCCGTACTCGACGAAGGAGTTCAACACACCGAGGCCGAAGGCGGCGATCACCGCGCCGCGGAGCTGGCCCAGCCCTCCGACCACCACCACCAGGAAGGCGTCGACGATGTAGTTGCTGCCGAGGGTGGGCCCGATCGAGCCGAGCAGCGTCAGTCCCACTCCCGCCACGCCGGCGAGCCCGGAGCCGATGAAGAAGGTCGCGCGGTCGACGCCGTGGGTGCGGATGCCGCTGCAGGAGGCGAGCTGCCGGTTCTGCATCACCGCCCGCATGCTGCGGCCGGGACGGAGCCGGGTCATGTAGAACCAGATGACCACGACGGCGAGCGCCACCAGGGCCAGGATGAAGAGGCGGGCGGAGGAGAGGCTGACCCCGCCGACGGTGAGACCGCCGCTCAGCCACGAGGGTGCGCGCACCTCGACGTTGGGCGCGCCGAAGATCTGCCGGGCGAGCTGCTGGAGCATGAGGCTCACCCCCCAGGTGACCAGGAGGGTGTCGAGCGGCCGCCCGTAGAAGCGGCGGATGAGCACGCGCTCGAGCACCACACCCATGGCCCCGGCGATGAGGAAGGCGAGCGGCAGCGAGATCATGAACGACGCGCCGGTCAGGCGGTCGCCCATGACCTGCTGCAACACGTAGGTGGTGTAGGCGCCGGCCATGATGAACTCGCCGTGCGCCATGTTGATGACGTTCATCTGCCCGAAGGTGAAGGTGAGGCCGAGGGCGATGAGCAGGAGGATCGAGCCGACGCTCAGGCCGACGAACAGCTGCGCGAGGACGATCTCCACGTCACCCTGCCTCCGTCTCTACCCGGAGAGGCCCTTGGCCCAGTCGTATCCCGCCAGGTAGGGGTCCGGCTTGATCGGGCCGTTGGAGCTGCCCACCTCCTTGATCTGCCCGTCCGGCTGGATGACGCCGATGCGGGCGGTCTTGTAGATGTGATGGTTGAGGCCGTCGATGGTCACCGTGCCCTCGGGGGCGTCGAAGGTGATGCCGCCGGCCGCAGCCTTGACCTTCTCGACGTCGACGGAGCCGGCCTTCTCGACGCTTGCGGCCCACAGGTAGACGGCAGTGTAGCCGGCCTCGATCGGGTCGTCGGTGACCCGGTTGGCGCCGTACTTCGCCTTGTAGGCGGCGACGAACTTGGCGTTCGCGGGCAGGTCGGTGGTCTGGTAGTAGTTCCACGCCACCAGCTGGCCGGCGATGTTGTCGGCGCCGATCCCGCGGACCTCCTCCTCCGCGATGCTCACCGACATCACCGGCATCTGCGCCGCGGTGATCCCGGTGCTGTGCAGCTGCTTGAAGAAGGCCACGTTGCTGTCGCCGTTGAGGGTGTTGAACACCGCGTCGGGCGAGGCCGCCTTCACCTTGTTGACCACCGTCGCGTACTCGGTGTTGCCCAGCGGCGTGTACTCCTCACCGAGGATCGTCATCCCGTTGCCGGCCGCGTACGCCTTGATCTCCTTGTTCGCGGTGCGCGGGAACACGTAGTCGCTGCCGACCAGGAAGAGCTTGGTCTTGCCCTGCGCCTTGAGGTAGTC
>JAQBPH010000452.1:0-6341 GCA_028287625.1 Chloroflexota bacterium
CGGCCGCCCGGCGCCGGGGAACGGTCGCGTTCCGGAACCACCGCGGGCCCGGTCCTTGACGCCCCGAGTCCGCGTCCCTACGCTGCGAGTCCACCCGTTCGGCGGTGCGGTTCCCTCGTTCCACCCCACGTCCACGCCAGGAGCCCCGCATGAGTTCGCGTTCCCGTCTCGCCGCCGCCGCGCTCGGCGCCACCGCGGCCGCGGCCCCCACGGTCGCCGCCGCGGGCTACATCGTCCGGCCCGGGGACACCCTGTCGGCCATCGCCGCCCGCCACGGCACCACCGTCTCGGCGCTCGCCGCCGCCAACCAGATCAGCGATCCCGACCGGATCCGGATCGGGCAGCTGCTGACCATCCCCGACACGGCGGCGGGACTGCCCGGCTACACCGTGGGGACGCCGGACGTCGAGCCCTACACCGTGCAGCGCGGCGACCACCTCGCCGCCATCGCCCGGCGCTTCGGCGTCGACCTCGTCACCCTCGCCCGCACCAACGGCATCGGCGTCCAGGCCCCGCTGCGCTACGGCACCAGCCTGAGGATCCCCGGGCGGCTGCCGCGGATGAACGCGCTCCTCACCCGGATCGCCGGCCAGCAGGGCGTCGACGCCAGGCTGGTGCGGGCCCTCGCCTGGATGGAGAGCGGCTGGCAGCAGAACGCGGTCTCGCCGACCGGCGCGATCGGGATCATGCAGGTCGAGCCGTACACCGGCGACTGGATCTCGCGCTACCTGTCCCCGCGTCCCCTCGACCTCACCGTCGCCGAGGACAACGTGATCGCGGGCTGCATGCTGCTCCGCCACCTCCTCGCCATCCACGGCGGGGACGCCCAGGCCGCGCTCGCCGCCTACTACCAGGGCGACGCCAGCATCGCGCGAAACGGCCTCTACTCCGACACCCTCCGCTACCGGAGCGTGATCACGTCGCTGATGCGGCAGGAGTGACGCGGAAACCGGCGCAACGGATACTGTTCCGGGACATGGGAAAGAAGAAGGCCGTCAAGGCCGGATCGACGACGCGCAAGCCCCCCAAGGCGGCGCGGACCAAGGCGCGCCCGGAGAACGGCGCCCGCCGCCGCGGGGCGCCGGGCGACGACCCCGAGCTCATGGCCCAGCTGCTGGCGCTGCAGGAGCGCACCGCCGCGGTGGGCCGCCAGCTTCGCTCCATCGGCGAGCTCGTCGCGACGGTGATGCGCGACGCCACGGTGAGCACCGCGGAGGTGATCGAGAAGCTGGGCGCGGCGGCGGACGCCGAGTCGCCCGAGCCGCCGCCGGTGGCCGCGCGGCCGCGCAGGCGACGCCCCGGCAGCTGAGCCGGGGCGATCAGGCCGCCCGGTCGAGCCCGGCGAGGTCCAGGGGAAGGGAGAGGCAGCGCACTCCTCCGCCCGACTTCAGGAACTCCGACATGGGCAGCGCCAGGGTGTCGAAGCCGGCGTCGTGCAGCGGCTCCGCGAGCCGCTCGGCGGCGAGCGAGGAGATCACCCGGTCGCCGACGCTGATGGCGTTGCAGGCGAAGCCGGCGGCCACCTCGACGGGAACCTCGATGACGTGGGGCACCAGCCGGCGCACCAGCTGCTGCGAGGCGCTGTCGAAGGCGGCCGGGGCGAAGAGCACGGTGCGGTCGTTGAGCGGGCAGAAGCAGGTGTCGAGGTGGTAGAAGCGCGGGTCGACGAGGCGCAACGACACAACCTCGACGTCGAGCAGCCGCGACACCAACCCGTGCGACCGGATCTCGGTGCGGAAGCCGTGACCGCAGAAGAGCCGCTCGCCGACGAAGAGGGCGTCGCCCGCACCCTCGAAGGTCACATCGTCGGGCACGGTGTGGACGGTGATCCCCAGGCCCTCGAGGGCGCGCCGCCAGAGGGGCTCCTCGCCCTGGCGCTCGGGGTGACGGAAGCGGCTCAGCACCGCCTCGCGACCACGCACCACCGCGGCGTTGGCGGTGAAGACCATGTCCGGCAGACCGGGCTGCTGGTCGACCAGCTCGACCCGCTCGCCGAGCAGGGTGTAGGCGTTGTGGAGCGCGCCCCACTGCGCCAGCGCGATGCGCCCGTCGACCTCGGCGCCGACGTGCATCCACGGATTGATCTCGTACTCGACCCCGTAGTGGTCGGGGCGGCACATGAGGATGGCCATGACGGCTCCCCAGCACCGGGGCCAGGCCGATCGCAGACGCGTGGAGCTCCCGCACCGCCGGTGATCCGGATGATGGCACGGACCCGGCATGGGTAAACGGTCCGTCACCCGCTCGTCATGCGTCCCGGTGGCGGGGTGGCTGCTGGCGCTGGCGATCGCCGCCTGCGGTGGGGACACCGTCGACAACCACGCCTTCGACAGTGCCCTGGCCGGCGCCCGTCCCGCCGAGGTCACCGTGCGAGGGACGGTCACCGGCCTGCTCGCCGACTCGCCCGACCGCGGCGACGGCGTCCACCAGCGCTTCGTGGTGGAGGTGGACGGCACCGGCGTCGAGGTCGACCACAACCTCGGGCTCGCCCCCCGGGCGCCGGTCGCGCGCGGCAGCGTGGTGGTGCTCCACGGCCAGTTCGAGCCCGATCCCGGCCGCCCCGTCATCCACTACACCCATCACGCCACCGGCCGTCACGAGGGTGGCTGGATCGAGCTCGGCGGCGCCCGGTACGAGTGAGGTACGGGCGCCGCCCCCGGGAGCGGTAGAGTGACCGCCGGGCGGCGGCGATCCGCGCCGAGAGGGGCCCAGAGCGAGAGCGAGAGAGGATGAGGAGATGAGGACCAGGGCCGCCGTCTGCTGGGAGACCGGGCCGAACGCGCGCTGGGAGGTCGAGGAGCTGGAGCTCGACCCGCCCGGAGAGCACGAGCTGAGGATCCGCTGGGTGGCCTCGGGTCTCTGCCAGTCCGACGTGCATCTGACCAGCGGCGACCTGCCCGCCCGGCTGCCCATCGTCGGCGGCCACGAGGGCGCGGGAATCGTCGAGGAGGTCGGGCCCTCGGTCGACAGGGTGAAGGCCGGCGACCACGTGGTCTGCTCCTTCCTCCCGGCGTGCGGCTCCTGCCGGTGGTGCGCGACCGGCCAGTCCAACCTCTGCGACCTCGGCGCCACCCTGCTCCAGGGCTCGATGCCCAGCGGCGCCTTCCGATTCCACGCCAGGGGCCAGGACGTCGGCGGCATGTGCATGCTCGGCACCTTCTCCGAGCGCAGCGTGGTCTCCGAGTACTCGGTGGTGAGGGTCGACGACGACCTGCCCCTCGATCGCGCCGTGCTGGTCGGCTGTGGCGTGCCCACCGGCTGGGGCGCGAGCGTCTACGCCGCCGGGGTCGGCCCCGGGGACACCGTGGTCATCTACGGGATCGGGGGCGTCGGCATCAACGCGGTGCAGGGCGCCCGCCACGCCGGCGCCGCCAACATCGTCGCCGTCGACCCGGTGCCCTACAAGCGGGAGAAGGCCGAGGAGCTGGGCGCGACCCACACCGTGGCCACCGGCGAGGAGGCCCAGGAGCTGGTCGTCCGGCTGACCAACGGGGTGCTCGCCGACCACTCCATCGTCGCCGTCGGCCTGGTCGACGCGGCGGTGGTCGAGCAGGCCTTCTACGTCATCCGCAAGGGTGGCTCGGTGACCATCGTCGGCCTCGGGCCGATCGCCGAGAAGACCATCCAGCTCTCCGGCACCATGCTCACGCTCTTCCAGAAGACGGTGCGGGGGTCGCTCTTCGGCTCCGCCAACCCGATGTACGACATCCGCAAGATGCTCGACCTGTACCGGGTCGGCCAGGTGAAGCTCGACGAGCTCTGCAGCGCCACCTACTCGCTCGACGACATCAACCAGGGCTACCAGGATCTGCGCGCCGGGAGGAACATCCGCGGCGTGATCGTCTTCGACACATGACCTGATTGACAGGATGAAGATCCCGCTGCTAGCTTGGCGCGCAGCGAGGCAGGGGGTCCGACAGAGGGCGACGGCATGCAGGAGCGCGACCAGACGGCGCAGGCGGCGACCGACGAGGCCGCCCTCGTCGACGCCCCCGCCCTCCCCCCCGAGCTGCCCGAGGACGACGCCGAGCTCGAGGAGATGCTCATCCGCGAGATCACGATCGACGGCATGTGCGGCGTGTACTGAGGCGTTGACCCGGACCGACCGCGTCCGACTCGCCCCCCGGGCAGCCCTGCGCGACGAGCCCTTCGGAGCCCTCGTCTACACCCACGACGAGCGCCGGCTGTTCTTCGTCGAGCCGCCGCTCGACGCCTTCCTCCGCTCCGACGGCAGCCGCCCGGTGGGCGAGATCGCCGACTCGCTGGTGGCCGGCGGCGCGCTGGCGGCGGAGGCGGTGCCGCGCATGCTCATCCTCCTCGACGGGCTGCGCCGGCGGGGGGTCGTCGATGCGCTATGAGGCGCTGAGCCGGGGGCTGAACGCTCCCATCTGCCTCACGTGGGAAATCACCTACGCCTGCAACCTGCGCTGCGTGCACTGCCTCAGCTCCTCGGGACGGCGCGCGCCCGACGAGCTGACCACCGCCGAGGCCACCCGGCTGATCGACGACTGGGCGGAGATGCGGGTCTTCTACATCAACGTCGGCGGCGGCGAGCCCATGGTGCGCCCCGACTTCTTCGCGCTGATGGAGCATGCCGTCGGCCGCGGCGTGGGGGTGAAGTTCAGCACCAACGGCAGCCGCATCGACGCCGCCGCGGCGCGCTGGGTGGCGAGCACCGACCACCTCGACGTGCAGATCAGCCTGGACGGGGTGGATGCCGGGGTCAACGACGCCATCCGCGGCGACGGCTCCTACGCGAACGCCCGCAACGCCATGGACCTGCTCGCCGCCGAGGGGTTCCCCTTCAAGCTCAACCACGTGGTCACCCGCCGCAGCGTGGACGCGCTCGACCGGCTCCACGAGCTCGCGGTGGGATACGGAGCGCAGCTGCGGCTCACCCGGCTGCGGCCCTCCGGACGCGGGCTGCAGGTCTGGGAGCAGCTCCGGCTCACCCAGGCGCAGAACCGCCACCTCTACGAGTGGCTGCGCGCCCATCCCGACGTTCTGACCGGCGACTCCTTCTTCCACCTCTCCGCGCTGGGCGAGCCGCTCGACGGCCTGAACATGTGCGGGGCCGGGCGCATCGTCTGCTGCGTCGACCCGCGGGGCGACGTCTTCGCCTGCCCCTTCGTGCTCGTCGACGAGTTCCGCGCCGGCAACGTGCGCACCCGGTCCTTCGCCGAGATCTGGCGCGACTCGCCGCTCTTCCACCGGCTGCGCGGCGAGCAGGTGGGCGGCGGCTGCGCGAGCTGCGGCGCCTACGAGCGCTGTCACGGGGGATGCATGGCGGTCAAGCACTTCGCCGGGCTCGCCCTCGACGACCCCGACCCGGAGTGTGTCCGGCGCCCGGAGACCGGCTCGCTCCAGAACCTGATCCCGCTCGCGCTCGCCCCCCGCCGGGTGCACGTCCCGGCAGCGGTGGCGACGCGGTACGGCGGCAGCGCGACGGAGGGTGGGACATGGGCCTGAGGCAGCGGTTGGCGGATCTCTTCTGGCCGCCCGAGCTCGAGGGCGAGAGCGAGGGCGAGGGCAGGTACGAGGCGACCACGGACGGAGAGGCGGCGCCGGTCCCACCCACCGCCCCGCCGGGCCCCGGGCTGGGAGCGCGCCTCAAGCGGGTCGGGATCAGCGAGGAGCGGCGGCAGGCCACGAGCCACCGCCCGCCCCCGGTCCCGGCCGGTCACGAGCCCGGGGGGAGGGGCCGCACCGGGCCGAACCTGAAGCAGCGCCTCCAGCAGGTGGGCGTGCCCGACCTCGATGCCAAGGAGCTGGCCCGGCAGCAGCGGATCCTCGAGGCCAGCCGCGAGGCCGAGAGCCGTTCCCACCGCGTCGCCGCCTACAAGCGGGTGGCGAGCGCCTGCCCGGTGCCCATCCATCCCCAGGCGGTGCCCCTGCCCGGCGGCCTGCGGCTCCGCGACGACGAGTTCCTGGTCGCCTCGAGCAGCCGCCCCAGCCGCAACCGCGACCTCACCCTCACCACCCAGCGGCTGGTGTACAGCCGGGGCCGCGACGCCGGCGCCCAGCTGGTCGTCTACCTCGCCGACATCTGCGACGTCGTCTTCCACGCCGACGACACCCTCACCGTGGGCACGCCGAGCGGTCGCTGGGAGAAGGTGCCCGTCGCCGGCAACAGCGTGGCTGCCTCGCGTGACCGGCTGCTGGCGCTGGTGCACCACGCCCGCGCCCAGCGGCCGGCGCTCGCCGGAGGGCGCGACGACCCGGCCGACCCCCGCGACCGGGGGCCGGTGGCCGGCACGGGGTACGAGCCACGACGCGCCGCCGCCACCGCGTCCCCCCGCCGCCGCCGCGACGCCCAGGTCGAGGTCTCGGGACGTCCCGCC
>JAQBPH010000488.1:0-6833 GCA_028287625.1 Chloroflexota bacterium
TCCTGCTGCGCTACATCGCCCGGCCCATGCAGTTCTTCGGACTGCTGGGGTTGATCAGCCTGCTCATCGGCGGCGCCACGCTCACCGGACTGGTCGTGTACAAGGCGGTCTCCGGCGCGGGCATCGCCGAGCGCCCCCTGCTGGTGCTGAGCGTGCTCCTGGTGATCATCGGCGTGCAGTTCATCTCGATGGGGCTGCTCGGCGAGCTGCTGATCCGCATCTACCACGAGGTGGGCCAGCGGCCTCCCTACGCGGTCCGTCGCACCGCCGGCATCGCGGTGCCACCGGGCGCCGGGTCGGATCCCGAGGCGTCGATGGCCGGGCAGGGCGCGGCGGCCACCGCACCGCCCCGGACGGAGCTGACCGGGCGGGCGGCGCGCTCCGGCGGCGACCCCGGCCGCCGGGGCGGCTGACCGGGCGGCTCAGCCCGCCACAGGAGATCCATGCCCGTCACCCCGGCCGGAATCCACTACGACGACAGCCTGCACGGCGGCGAGCCGGTCGTCTTCCTCCACGGCGTGACCCTCGACCGCCGGATGTGGGCGGCCCAGGTGGACGCCCTCGCCGGCAGCCACCGCTGCCTCGCCGTCGATCGCCGCGGCCACGGCCTCTCCGCCCCGCTCCACGAGGGGTGGGATCCGGTCGAGGACCTCGAGGGCGTGCTCGACGACGCCGGCGTCGAGCGCTGTCACCTGGTGGCGATGTCGCTGGGTGGCCTCGACGCGGTCGGCGCCGCCGCCCGCCTCCCCGAGCGGCTGCACAGCCTGGTGCTGGTCGACGCGTGGATGCCGATCCAGGCGATGCGCACCTGGTCGGCGCCCTTCCTGCTCGCCCGCGAGCAGGGCGTCGAGGTGGCGCGGCGGGCCTGGCTCGACGACCGCCTCTTCGCCGCCGCGCGGGCGATTCCCGAGGTGGCGCTGCGGCTGCGGGAGATCGTCGGCGGCAACGACCTCAGCACCTTCACCGGCCCGGCGCCGCGCGGCCTGGGACGCCAGGTGGTGGCGGCGGCGGCGGCGATCGAGACCCCGACCCTGGTGGTGGTCGGCGATCTCGATCTCCCCGAGTTCGTGGAGACCGCGCGCTGGCTCGCCGGAACCATCCCGGGCGCGCTGCGGCAGCCGCCCCTGGTCGTCGCCGGCGCCGGCCACATGCTCCCCATGGAAGCCCCCGACGCGCTCACCGACCTGCTGCGACCCTGGCTCGCGGAGGAGGTCACGGCGACGCCGTGAAGCTGCTCGGCCCGAACACCTGACCCCCAGGTGACGCCGGCCGCCACGGCGTGGCACCATCGCGCCCATGCCCGGCGTCCTCGATGAGCTCCGCGAGCGCGGCCGCGACCTGGTGACCAACCTGCGCGCCGGACCGCCCTGGCCGGCCAAGCTGAGGCCGCTGCTCGCCAACCGCCTGCGTGCGCTGCGCCACGGCTGCTGCGGGCACCCCGGCCAGCCGGGCTGTTGACGGGTCCCGAAGGGCGCCGGTCCGGCGCCGGGAGAGCACCGGCACTGACACGTGGAGGACATGGTGATGGGGATCGTCGTGCTGATCGTACTGGTCGTCCTCGTCGTCGCCGGGCTCGGGGTGCTGATCGTGCCCAGCTTCCTCCGCTACCTCCGTCTGCGCGGGATGTGAGCCGCGCGGCTACCGGAACGCCTGCGGCGCCACCGCGTAGAACACCGCGCCGATGATCACCAGGTAGGCGAGCAGCGCCAGCGTCCAGGGCAGGTTGTGGCGGATCACCGCCCCCTCGTCGCGCACGTAGCGGCTGGTGGAGACGCCCACGCTGGCGGTCTGCGGCGCCACCGGCTTGCCGACCTCCGCCCCCACCGAGTTGAGGGTGGGCAGCAGCAGGACCGGAAAGTGGAGCAGCCGCCCGATGGTGAGCTGGAATCCGCCGAAGAGGGCGTTGGTCGAGGTGTTGCTCCCCGAGAGGGCGACGCCGATCCAGCCGAGCACCGGCGCGAGCAGCAGGAACGGCGTGCCGATGCGGCTGAAGCCGAAGGCGAGCGAGTTGCCCATCCCGGCGTAGTTGAAGACGAAGGCGAGGCCGAAGATGAAGACGCCGACCAGCAGCGCCCCCCACATCTGCCGGGCGGTGCGGCGGAAGGCCTCGGCGACGCCCGCGCCACCGGGCCGGAGCGCCAGCACGATCAGCACCCAGGCGGCGAGGATGGCGGTGCCGGCGACGAAGGGCTGGACGGCGAAGGCCACCACCACCGGCTTCGCGCCGGGGATCGACGAGCCCGCCGCCACCGAGAAGCGGCGCACCACGTAGCCGGCGAAGCGCGCCGACCAGGGACCGGTCCAGGCCACCACCACCGCGATGAGGATGAGGAACGGCAGCACCGCGCCGAGCACCTGCCGCGCCGGCAGGCCGGAGTTCTCGTGGGCGGCGGCGGCGCCGTGGAGGGGGACGCCGCGGTAGCCGAGCACCTCGCGCGGCCGCCAGAAGCGCAGCAGCAGGAGCAGCGAGGCGAAGCAGGTGAGCGAGCCGACCACGTCGGGCAGGTAGGGTCCGAAGAGCTGCGAGACGGGCAGCTGCCCGGCGACGTAGCCCAGCGACCCGACCACGGCGAGCGGCCAGCCGTCGCGCAGCCCCCGGCGCCCGCTGACCAGGTAGATGAGGATCCACGGCGGCAGCAGCGCGAGCACCGCCACCACCCGCCCCACCGAGGCGGCGAGCGCCGAGGCCTGCAGGCCGGTGACCGCGGCCAGACCGATGATCGGCGCCCCCAGCGCACCGAACGAGACCGGGGCGTTGTTGGCGATCGCGGCGACGCGGATGGCGTCGAGCTCGGCGATGCCCAGGCCCACGAGGATCGGCGCCACCACCGCCCACGGATAGCCGAAGCCCACCAGCCCCTCGAGCAGCGCGCCGAACGCCCAGGCGAGCAGCATCGCCTGCACCCGCACGTCGGCGGTGGCCTGCGCGACCAGCCAGCGCTGGAACGTGGTGAACACCCCCGTCACCACCAGGGTGTTGAAGATCACCACCCCCCAGAACGTGATCCAGTCGACGGCGAGCACGCCGGTGGCGCTGCCGTAGAGGTAGGCGCGCAGGGTGGGGCCGACCGGCGCCTGCCACACCGTCACCGCGAGCAGCAGGGTCGCCACCGATCCGATCACCGTCGCCAGCCAGGCGGTGACCCGGAGGGCGGCGAGCATCACCAGCAGGACCACCACCGGGACCAGCGCCAGCAGCGAGGTCAGTCCCAGGTTGTGCGCCGGGTCGAGCACCTGGCGGAACAGCGCCGGCATCCGCATCCCCCCTCATCCCACTCCCACGCGGACCCTGAGCATAGGCCTGGGGATGCGCGTCGAGCGACTCCGCTGGCAGCATCGTCGGCGTGGACGTGGAGCTTCCCTGGGACCCGGCCGCGCTCGAGGCGGCGGCGCGCGAGCGGCTGCCGGCGATCGCGTACGCCTACTACGCCGCGGGCGCGGGGATGGAGAGCAGTGTCGCCGCCAATCCGCGGGCGTGGGAGCGGTGGTGGCTGCGGCCGCGCGTGCTCGTCGACGCCGGCGCGGTGAGCACCGCGACCACGGTGCTGGGGACGCCGATCGCCCTTCCCGTCATGCTCGCGCCCTGCGCCTTCCACCGCCTCGCGCACGCCGACGCGGAGGCGGCCACGGCGCGGGCGGCGGCGGCGGCGGGCACGGTCATGGTGGTCTCGACCCACAGCTCGCTGCCGCTCGAGCAGGTGGTCCCCCACGCCACCGCCGGCGCCTGGTTCCAGCTCTACGTCGACCCCGACCCCCAGGTGACCCTGGGCCGGGTGCGCCGCGCCGAGGAGTGCGGCTGCGGCGCGCTGGTGATCACCGTCGACGCCCCGGTCTGGGGGGTGCGCCACCGCGGGCTGGGCGACAGCGCCGCCTTCGCCGAGGCGGCGGGCTCCACGGCGGTGAGCTCCGGGGCGGTCACCTTCCTCGGGCTCGACTGGGCCGGGGTGGAGCGCATCGCCGCCGCCACCCCTCTGCCGGTGGTGCTGAAGGGCATCCTCCACCCGGACGACGCCGGCCGCGCCGCCGCCTCGGGGGTGGCCGGGCTGGTGGTCTCGAACCACGGTGGACGGCAGCTCGACGGCTCCATCCCGCCCGCGCTGGCGCTGCCGGAGGTGGTCGCGGCGGTCGCCGGCAGGCTGGAGGTCTACGTCGACGGCGGGGTGCGCAGCGGCGCCGACGTGCTCCGCGCGCTGGCGCTGGGCGCCCGCGCGGTGCTGGTGGGACGTCCCTACCTGTGGGCGCTCACCCTCGGCGGCGAGGCCGGGGTGCTCGCGCTGCTGCGACGGCTGGGCGCCGAGACCGCCAACGCCATGACCCTGGCGGGTCAGACCGACCCCGCCCGGGTCGACCCCGGGATCGTCGTGGCCGCGGACCCACGGCTATCCTGAGACGGTCGAGGTCGGGCCAGTAGGAGGGCGGGCGCGATGGGCTTCCTGAGCAAGCCGGTGAGGACCGTCGAGGTGCCCGAGCCGTCCCGGGTGCCGCTGCCCGAGCCGGTTCCCGCCCCCCGCCGCGAGCGCGACCCCGCACCGCGCCGCGAGGAGCGAGGCAGGCCGGTCCCGGCGTAGCCGGAGGTGCGCCTCTTCCGCGCCCCCGCCCGCCGCGCCGGGAGCGAGCCGGCGCCGCCGCTCCGCGGCCCCGTCGCCGGGGTGCGCGCCTGGATCGCCGCCGAGGAGACGTCGGGCGCGGTGGTGCTGCGCAGCCAGGTCCTCCCCCACTCCGCCTGGCGGTCGGCGACGGAGACGGCGGCGTGCGGCCTCGGCCGGATGCCCCACGACGCCCCCGACGAGCGCTGCGAGTGCGGCCTCTACGCCTGGTGGCGGCTCGACGACACCGCCGTCGGCCAGGCCGCCGACGCGGTCGCCACCGCGCTGGGGCTGCACCCGCTGGGGGCGGTGCTCGGCGCGGTGATGGGCTGGGGCGAGCGGGTCGTGCTCCACCGCGAGGGCTGGCGCGCCGGCCGGGCCCGGATCGTGGCGCTGTCGGCCCCCGACCGCGACGGCTGCGACGCCATGCTCGCCCGCTACCTCGCCCGGGTCGAGCCCTACGCCGACTGGGCCGCGGAGCGCGCCGCCCGGAGCCTCTGGGCGTCGGAGTCGGTGGTGCGCCGGGTCGCCGCCGGCTACGGCGTGCCGGTGGTTCCCCAGCGCGGGCTGGAGTCGGTGGCCCGTGAGCACGGCTGCCGCCCCGACCTCGCCTGAGAGCAGAATCCCCCGCATGAGCGCACCCGGCTGGATCAGCTTCGACTGCTACGGCACCCTGGTCGACTGGAACCGCGGCATCACCGCGGCCATGGAGTCGGTCGCCCCCGGACGGGGTGCCGAGCTGCGCGCCCTCTACCAGCGTGTCGAGCCCGAGGTGCAGGCGGAGCGGCCCTTCCGCCGCTACCGCGAGGTGCTCGCCGAGGGGCTGCGGCGCAGTGCCCGGATCGCGGGCGTCGAGCTCGCCGCCGGCGACGACCAGGCGCTCGCCGCCAGCCTGGCGGAGTGGCCGGTGTTCGACGACGTCGGCCCGGCGCTGGGGGCGCTGCACGACGCCGGTCACCGTCTCGCCGTGCTCTCCAACGTCGACCCCGACCTCTTCGCGGCCACCCGGGAGCGGCTGCCGGTGGAGATCGACCTGGTGGTGACCGCCGCGGACGTCGAGAGCTACAAGCCGGGGCTGGCCCACTTCGAGCGCTTCCGCGAGCTCTCCGGGGCGGCCCCCGGGGAGTGGGTCCACGCCGCCCGCAGCTGGTTCCACGACATCGTTCCCGCCCACCGGCTGGGGGTGCCGTCGGTCTGGGTGAACCGCGACCGCGGCTCCGAGGACCCGGGCCTGGCCACCGTGGTGATCCCCGACCTGATGACCCTTCCGGCGGTGGTCGACTCGCTGCTGGCCGGATAGCCGCCACCGGTCCTCAGAGCTCGGCAGGTCCCGGCCCTCGATCTCGTCGGCGCCAGCGTGGCACGAGGCGGCCGGGGCCGGCGTCGGCGAGCACCCGCCGGGCGCAGTTGCGGCCGCCCATGCCGTGGACGCCGCCCCCGGGGTGGGTGGAGGCGGAGCAGAGGTAGAGGCCGGCGAGCGGCATCCGGTGCCGCGACCAGCCCGGCAGGGGCCGGAAGATCGCCTGCTGGTCGAGCGCATACGAGCCGCCGGCGACGTCGCCCCCGACCAGGTTGGGGTTCTCCGACTCGAGGTCGGCGGGGGAGCGCACCGCCATCCCCAGCACCCGCGAGCGCAGCCCCGGCGCGTGCTCCTCGAGCCGGGCGAGCACGCGCTCGGCGAAGCCGTCGCGGAGCGCCGCCCAGCCGTCACCGCCGAGCTCGCCGGCGGCGTCGCCGCGGGGGGCGCCGGGCACGTGGCACTCGACCCAGAGGGTGGCGCCACCCGCGGGCGCGCGACTCGGGTCGGCGAGCGACTGCTGGCCGCAGATGAGCTGAGGGCGCGCGGGGAGCAGGCCGCGGCCCACCTGGTGCTGCGCCTCCGCGGTGGTGTCGAGGTCGCCGCAGAGGTGGACGACGCCGCAGCCGCGGAGCTCGGCGGCTGTCCACGGCACCTCCCCTGCGACCGCGAGGTCGAGCTTGAACATGCCGCTGCCGTGGCGGCGGCGCGCCAGCCGCACGGGCACCGAGGCGGGCAGCCGCTCGGCGCCGACGAGGTCGAGGAGCAGCCGGCCGGCGTCGAGGTCGGCGACCACCGCGCGCCGGGCCCGCCAGCGCTCGCCCGTGGCGGTCTCCACCCCGGCGGCGCGGCCGCGCTCGACCAGCACCCGCCGCACCTCGGTGGCGGTGCGCAGCCGGCCACCCGCCTCCGTCACGACGCCGGCGAGCGCGGCCGACAGCCGGCCGGCG
>JAQBPH010000554.1:0-4596 GCA_028287625.1 Chloroflexota bacterium
AGCCGGCCCACCGGCACTCTCGCCGCGAGCTCCGCGGTCGTTCCGGGAAGCATCCCGGTGTTCTCGATCAGCGCCGGTGCGACGGCGTTGACGGTCACCCCCGCGGCGGCGACGCGGCCGGTGAGGAAGGCGGTGAGTGCGTGAAGACCCGCCTTCGAGGCGGCGTAGTGCGGACCGACCAGCCCACCGGTGAAGGCGGCGAGCGACGAGACGAAGAGGACGCGGCCGAACCCGCGCTCCACCATGCCGGGCAATGCCGCCTGTGCGGCGAGGAAGGGTGCGCGAAGGTTGACGGCCATCGTGCGCTCCCAGTCCTCGAGGGTGACGTCAGGCCAGTCGCGGCGCTCGCCGATCCCCGCGTTGCAGACGAGCAGGTCCAGCCGGCCGAAGCGTCCGATCACCGCGGCAACCTGGGCGGCAGGAGCCTCGGGGTCGGCGAGGTCGGCCCCGACGGGCCAGGCCTCGCCGCCCGCATGCGCGATCTCCTCGGCGACCCGGTCCGCCTGCTCGCGGCCGCGGCCGTAGCCGAGGGCCACTCGCACGCCGGCGCCCGCGAGGCCGAGCGCCACGGCGCGTCCGATCCCGCCGCTCGCCCCGGTGACCAGGCCCACATGTCCGGCCGGTATCTCGAGGCCCACGTCACCGGATGGTATCGAACGCGGGCAGCGGCAGGCGCCGGCGACGAGGAGGCCGCCCGATGGTCTGCATGCCCCAGGATGGCAGCGCTCGAGCCGCTCAGAGGAGGGAGAAGAGCACCTTGCCCTTGCGTCCGGAGAGCTTCGCGTGCGTGATGGCGGCACGGTGGTCCTCGAGCGCATAGACGGCGTCCACGGGCGCCGACAGCGTGCCGTCGGCCACCAGTGCGGCGACGCGGCGGTAGGTCTCGGTGATCCTGCCGGACGGGGTGCTGTCCAGCCAGTTCTTCAGCCAGAAGCCGTGCACGCTGAGGTTGCGGTAGATGAGATCCCCGGGCGGGACGATGACGGGCCTGCGGTCGAGGGCGGCGTAGCTGACGACGGTTCCGCCCACCGTCAGCGACCCGGTCAGCTCGGTCACCGGGTCGCCCCCGACCGCGTCCAGAATCAGTGAGATCGGCTGGCCCCCGAGTGCGGCGGCCACCTGCCCGGAGAGATCGCCGCCGCTGACGACGACCGCGTCGGCACCCGCGTCGAGGAGCTCCTGGACGGCGGTCGCGCGTCGCACCACGTTGAGGGTGCGAAGCCCCGCGTGCCTGGCGAGGGCGATGACGTAGCGGCCGACCGCCGAGGCGGCGCCGGTCTGGGCGACCCACGCTCCCTGCTGGAGGCTGGCGAAGTCGTGGAGGAGCACATGGGCCGTGATGGGGTTGATGCCGATCATCGAGAGCTGGAGCGGGTCGGCGTCCCGGTCCACGGACACGACGTCGCCCGCGTCGACGATCGCCTGCTCGCGCCAGGTGCCCTGCTTGAAGTTCGGAATGATCGTGACTCGCTCACCGACGCGGGTGGCGTCGACACCGTCACCGACGGCGACGATGCGGCCCACCCCCTCCGCGCCCAGTGCGGCGGGCAGGTGCGGCCGGTAGCCGTACGTGCCCGCGATCAGCAGCAGGTCGGAGGGATTGATCGGCGCCGCCTCGATGGCGACCGCCACCTCACCGCGGCCGGGCGCCGGGCTCTCGACGTCGACCAGCTCGGTGGCCTCCGCCGGGGGTCCAAAGGCCGGAAGCTGAAGGGCCTTCATGGTTGTCTCCGTGTTCGATTCATCAGCTCGCCAGCGCGTCGTATCTGCGCTGCATGTCCGGAGCTGAGTTCTGAACTTGAATGTAGATGGCATCGTACCAGCCTGGGTTCATAATGGCAACCCTGGTGCCATGCTCCGTGCCATGGACTGGCGAGATCAGAGCCCGGAGAACTGCTCGGTCGCACGCAAGCCCATCGGCCAGCAGCCCGACCGGCCGCCCTCCTCCACCTACGAGTGCCGGCCGCGATCGTCCGCGGCGGGTGTGCGCGCGGCCGCCGCCGCCTCGACGGTCGGATCCGCGTCGGATGACGGCCGGTCCGAGACACGCTCGGGCGGCCTGACCCGGACCGCAGTGAGGCGCCCGAGGTGCCTGCGATAGCGGAGGGCCTGGACCGCGGTCAGCGCGAGCGAGAGGGCGAGGAGCGGCCACTGATGGCCGGCGATGAACCGCAGCAGCCAGGTGAGCGGAGCGGCGAGGGCGTCTCCGATGGCGAGCAGGACCGCGAGGCGGGCGATGATGCCGAGCGCCGAGAGGGCGAGGAGCCCGGCCTCGTGCATCCCGGTGTTCCCCGCCAGGTACGCCGTCACCCCTCCTGGAAGCAGGAGCACGGCGGGTGCGGCGGCGCGGCCGAACCAGCGCTCACCGCGTCGCGTCCATCTCCCGGTGCGGGGGAGACGCCGATCGACCCATGCGAGTGACGAGTCTCCGTGCATCCGTCCCAGCCGGTAGAGCACCGGGACGGCGAGCAACCGGCGGATCAGGCCGACGGCGAGGAGCGGCACCAGCCCGACGGTGAGCGAGGCGAGCAGCACGTTGCGGGCTCGGGGGTTCAGGGCCACGAGCAGCAGGGGGCTGTGGACGACGAGCACCGGTGACGCCGTGTCGCCGACACCGCCGGCGACGAGCATGAGCACGAGCAGGCCGAGCAGTGGGCGCGTCGCGCCCCGGCGCCATGGGTCGCCCAGGACGTCAACGTCCCCGGACATCGCCCGCGCCGGCTCGACCCCGTCTGCGTCGGCCGCGCCCATCGTCGCAGCCTATCCGAGTCGCACCCCGCGTGCCAGGCGACGGCCGGCCTGGGCAGCTGGTGCCGAGACCGGATCGGCAGAATCGACGCAGTCGGTCACCCGCGTCGACACGAGCTCAGCGCATACACACGCGGACGGGCAGGGACTGCAGGCCGCGCAGGAACCCGGTTGCCCGCGGTGGCTCTGCGACGAGGGGTTCCAGGCCGGCGAACCGCTCGCGCAGCCGCGCGAAGACAACCTGCGCCTCGAGACGCGCCAGCGGTGCCCCCAGGCAGAAGTGAATTCCCGCGCCAAAGCTCAGGGGCTGGTTGTCGGTGCGTCCGACATCGAAGCGGTCCGGCTCGGGGAAGCGTTCGGGGTCGCGGTTGGCGGCGCCGAGCACCGCGACCACGGCCTCGCCGGGTGCGAGGGCGACGGAGTCGATCTCGGCCGGCTCGAGGACCTCGCGCGTCACGAACTGCACCGGGGAGTCGTACCGCAGCATCTCCTCGACCGCCGAGGCCACAAGGCCGCCATCCGCCCACAGGCGGGCCATCTCGGCGGGATGCTGGAACAGCGCCAGCAGCCCGTTGCCGATCAGGTTGGTCGTGGTGACGAAGCCTGCGACGTACAGGAGGAACACGGTGGCCATGAGCTCGGCCTCGGAGAGCCGTCCATCGTCTCCGTCCCGCACGGCGACAAGCGCCGAGAGCATGTCGTCCTGGGGATCGGACCGCCGGTGCGCGATCAGCGTCCGAAAGAAGGCGTCCCGCTCCTCGAAGGAGGTGTCGATCGCGCGCAGCTCATCGTCGGTCGGCTCGCGGCCGTCCTCGAGCCGGCTGTCCAGCAGCAGTGGACGGAACAGCTCACGACCCTCCTCGGGAACGCCCACCAGCTCGCTGATGACGCTGACCGGGAGAGGGAGCGCGAGATCCGCCATCACATCGGTGGAGCCCGCCTCGGCGACGCGGTCGAGGTGCTGGTCGACAAGCTCCGTGATCCGGTCCCGCAGTCCCTCGACCCGGCGTGGCGTGAACGCCCGGTTCACCAGACCTCGCAGCCGCGTGTGGTCGGGAGGGTTCGCTGTCACCATCGACAATCCGCGTCTCCGGCGCCGCTCGAAGTGCTCGCGCAGACGCGGCGACCGGACCTCGCCCATGCCCGGGCGGCGGAGCGGTCGCGTGCTGTCGTGACCGAGGCGATTGTCCTGGAGCAGTTGCCGGCAGGTCCGATGGCGGAACGCATACAACAGGTCGTCACGCTCGTTGCGATGCAGATCCGCCTGCTCCAGGAGCTGCCGGTACAGCGGGTAGGGGTCGGCCCAACCCTCGGCGGAGGCCACCACCCGGTGGAGCGCGTCGGCCGCCGGCACCGTCGTCGTCATCGCTCTCCCTCCTGGTGTGCCGCGCGGACACATGCCTCAGTCAGCACGTCCGCGGTGTTCTCCTCCGGCGGGCGACCGTCGGTGCTCCCTCTGCGCGCCCGGTGGCTCCGGGGGACTGTCGGCGGCGCCCTCGCAACGCCGACAGCCGGGTCAGTCCCTGCTCGAGACCGCCATCGAGCAGATCGAGCGCCTCCGCCACGAGCGTCGGGAGGTGGGGCCGGCCGTCTCGTGCCAGCCAGGCGGCCACGGCGACGCGGAGAGACGCCAGGGTCGAGGCCGCGACCACGCCGGGCCTCAGGTCGACCGTCGGATCAACCCCCATGCGCTCGGCCACCATATCCGCCACCGCTTCCTCCCAGAGATGCTGGTGCGCCAGGCTGCGCGCATGCAGAGATGGGGTCTCGGCCATGATCCTGGCTCGGTCCAGCAGCCGCTGCCGTTCCTCCTCGTAGTCTCCCGCCATGGACAGAATGGCGTGGCGG
>JAQBPH010000569.1:0-4051 GCA_028287625.1 Chloroflexota bacterium
CCTGGAGGACGTGGACGTCGAGAGCGTCACGCCCTCGGCCTCAGGCTGCGAGGAGTGCCTCGAACTCGGCGACCCCTGGGTGCACCTGCGGCTGTGCCTCAGCTGCGGTCACGTGGGCTGCTGCGACTCCTCCCCGAACCGCCACGCCACCAAGCACTTTCTCCGCACCACCCACCCGACGGTCGCATCCTTCGAGCCCGGCGAGAACTGGGCCTGGTGCTACGTCGACGAGGTGATGACCGAGACCCCGGTCCCGGCACGCGCCGTCTGGTGAGCCGGGTGCCCGGGCGACGCCCCGTCCTGCTCGCGGTCGACGACGACCCCGAGACGCTGCGCGCCCTGGCGCGCGACCTGCGCCGCCGCTACCAGCGCCGCTTCCGCGTGCTGCGGGCGGCGGACGCGGAGCGGGCCCTGGAGACGCTGCGTGAGCTGGCTGGGGACGACCACCCGGTGGCGCTGGTGCTCGCCGGCCTCGACATGACGGGCATGTCCGGGCTCGACCTGCTCACCCGGGTGCGCGAGCTGCTGCCCGAGACCCGCACGGTCCTGCTGACCTCCTACGCCGAGACCGACTCGGCCATCCGTGCCATCAACGCGGGGACGGCCGACGACTACGTGGTGACGCCGTGGGACCCGCCCGAGGACCGGCTGTATCCCGTTCTCGACGACCTGCTCGACGAGTGGGCCGCCGAGCACCTCGCCCCCGAGGCCGGGGTGCGCGTGGTCGGGCACCGGTGGGACCGCGACAGCCACCGGGTGCGCCACTACCTGTCGCGCAACGAGGTGCCGTTCACCTGGTACGACCTCGAGGTGCACCCGCAGGCCCACCGCCTGCTCGAGCCCGTCGGCGGCGAGGGATGCGCCCTGCCGCTGGTGATCCTCCCCGGTGGCGAGCACCTCTGCAATCCCGCGACCGAGGATCTCGCGGCTTCCCCGCCGGGGTGAGCGGCGGTGAGCTGGCGAGGCGGGCGCTGACCCAGGCGCGGCGCTTCGGCGCCGAGATGCTCACCCCGCGCGAGGTCACCCGCCTGGAGGTCTGCGACCCCTACCGGGTGCTCCACGACGCCCCCGGCGAGCGGCTCACCGCCCGCACCGTGGTCATCGCCAGCGGCGTCAGCTACCGACGCCTGCCCGCTGAGGGCGCCGACCGCCTCGAGGGCCGGGGCGTGTACTACGGGGCGGCGGCTGCCGAGGCGGTGTTCTGCGCGGGCGAGGACGTCGCCGTGGTCGGCGGCGGCAACTCGGCCGGCCAGGCGTCGCTCCACATCTCCAGGTACGCGCGCCAGGTGCACCTGCTGGTGCTCGGCGACCGGCTCACCAGGGACATGTCGAAGTACCTGGTCGACCGCATCGAGCAGACCCCGACGATCCGCGTCCACCTGCAGTCCGAGGTGGTGGCGGCCGGGGGCGACGACCACCTCACCTCCATCACCGTGCACCGGCGCAACGCCCACGAGCGCGAGACCCTGCCGGTGACCTCGATGTACGTCTTCATCGGCGCCGAGCCGTGCACCGGGTGGCTGCCGGACATGGTGGAGCGGGAGGAGCGGGGCTACCTGCTCACCGGGCCCGACCTGGCGGGACGCGTCGTCTCCAACGGCGACGGGTCGGGACGCGACCCCTACCTGCTCGAGACCAGCGTCCCCGGCGTCTTCGCCGTCGGCGACGTGCGCCACCGCTCGATGAAGAGGGTGGCGTCGGCGGTCGGCGACGGCTCCACCGCGGTGTCGTTCATCCACCAGTACCTGCACCGCTGAACCGCGCGGCCACCGGTTGCGATCCCCCGATCAGCGGGCCAGACGGACGGCGGCGAGGGTGGCGCCCACGCCCTGGCCCGCGGAGGCCACACCGAAGACCAGGGTCCAGCGCGGCAGGGTGGGGTCCCAGAGCGCGGCGGCGATGAGCACCGCGGCGAGGAGCCCGGCCACGGTGGCGAGCGCCACCGGCGGCCGGAGCCAGCGCGGCCGGTGGTGTGGAGGGGGGAGCGGGGGCAGTGAGGCGCCGGGGGAGCAGATCCAGCGCAGCCGCAGCCAGCGGGAGGCGGCGGCGTGCTCGGCGACCATGCCGACCAGGACCGCGGCGAGCAGGACGTCGAGCGCCACGGTGCGCGGCACGTCGAGCCCCGCCACCTGGAGCAGCACGGCGAGGATGAGCACGCTGCCCAGGCCGGTGCCCAGGGCGATGCCGCACAGACGCGCGATGCGGCCGAGCGGTGCGGGCATCTCCGCGGGGATGGCCCGCAGGGCGAGACAGGTACCCAGGGCGGCGGTGACGGCCACCATCGCCACCACCGCCGCCAGGAGGACGACGTTCACGGTCAGACCATCCCCAGCTGCAGCTCGGCGTGGTCGCGGGTGCAGCCACGCCGCGCCACCTCAGTCTAGGGGCCTCCCCGCGCCCCAACCTCCTGCGCCTGCGCCGCCGCTGTCACGATCCTGTGGCGCCCGGCCGGGGGGTCAGCCGAGCACGCCCTCGGCGCGCAGCCGGGCCACCTCCTCACCGCCCAGACCCCACCGCTCCAGCACCGCCACCCCGTTCTCGTCGGGGCGGAGCGGCCCGTTGCGCAGGCTGCCCGGGGTGCGGCTGAGGCGCGGCGCGGGGGCGGGCTGGGGCATCCCGAAGGCCTCCACGAAGGTGCCCCGCTCGACGTTGTGGGGATGGCTCCGGGCCTCGTCGAGGCTCAGCACCGGCGAGACGCAGGCGTCGGTGCCCTCCAGAAGCTCGCACCACTCGGCCCGGGAGCGGGTGCGGAAGAGAGCGGTGAAGCGCTCCTTCATCTCCGGCCAGGAGTCGCGGTCGTGCTG
Organism: Chloroflexota bacterium; assembly: GCA_028287625.1. Classification (GTDB taxonomy): domain Bacteria; phylum Chloroflexota; class Dormibacteria; order Aeolococcales; family Aeolococcaceae; genus CF-96. The sequence continues at coordinate 2,805 of JAQBPH010000569.1, forward strand.
CGCGGGCAGCTCGCCGGCGTCGAGGCCACAGCGGCGCAGCAGCTCGGCGTAGAACTGCGGCTCGAGCGCCCCGACGGCGAGCCAGCCGCCGTCGGCGGTCTCGTAGACGTCGTAGAAGGGGGCGCCGCCGTCGAGCAGGTTGGTGCCGCGCTGGTCGTTCCACATCCCCAGGTGCCGGAGCGTCATGGTCATGGCCATCAGCGTGGCGCAGCCGTCGACCATGGCGGCGTCCACCACCTGGCCCCGGCCCGAGCGCGAGGCCTCGAGCAGGGCGCAGACCACGCCGTAGGCGAGCAGCATGCCGCCGCCGCCGAAGTCGGCGACCAGGTTGATCGGCACGACCGGCGGCACCCCGGGGCGGCCGATGGCGTGGAGCACACCGCTCAGCGCGATGTAGTCGATGTCGTGGCCGGCGCTGCGCGCCAGCGGACCGTCCTGCCCCCAGCCGGTGATCCGGCCGTAGACCAGGCGCGGGTTGCGGGCGAGGCAGACCTCGGGTCCGAAGCCCAGCCGCTCGGCGACCCCGGGGCGGAAGCCCTCGAGCAGCGCGTCGGCGCCCTCGACCAGCCGCAGCAGGGCCTCCAGCCCGGCCTCGGCCTTGAGGTCGAGCACCACCACAGCGCTGCGGTTGCGCCGCAGAACGCCGTCGACCACGCCGGCGACGGTGGCGGCGGCGGGCACCCGGCGCTCGATGCGCAGCACCTCGGCGCCCATGTCGGCGAGCATCATCGCGGCGAAGGGACCGGGACCGATGCCCGCCACCTCGACGATGCGGACTCCCGCCAGCGGTCCGCCGGAGGCGCGATCGGAGGAGATGTCGCTCACGGCTGCTCAGCATACTGAACGCCTGCGTCGACGCCGCCTGGCGCCGTCACCGAGTCGAAAGGATGCGCCCGCGACGATGCGGGCATGCTCAGCATCCCCCGCCGCGGGCGCGGCACCGCACGCCTGGCCATCAGCCTCGTCGGCATCGCGGTGGTGGTCCACGGCATCGACCCCGCCGCCCTCGGCCGGCTGCTGTCGACGGCGGCGCCGCGGCTGCTGATCCCCGCCGTCGCCCTCGGCGCGCTCGCCCAGGCATCGGCATTCCCACAGTGGGCGGTGCTGCTCCGGGAGCGCTCGTCGCTGGGATGGGGGCCGCTCGCCTCGGTCTTCCTCCGCGCCACCTTCATCGGCCAGGCGCTGCCCACCGGGGTCGGCGGCGACGCCGTCCGGACCGTCGAGGTGGGGCGGACGCTCGGCTACGG
>JAQBPH010000572.1:0-5033 GCA_028287625.1 Chloroflexota bacterium
GCGACGCCTCGGTCTCGACCCGCAGCCAGGAGGGCTCGCAGCGGAACTCGAGCGATGCGTTGCGCAGCAGCGCTCCGGGGAGCAGGTGCGCCTCGCAGAGGATCTGGAAGCCGTTGCAGATCCCCCACACCAGGCCGCCGGCGGCGGCGAACTCGGCGACCGCGTCCATCAGCGGCGAGAAGCGGGCGATGGCACCGCAGCGGAGGTGGTCGCCGTAGGAGAACCCGCCGGGGAGGATGACGCAGTCGGCGCCGCGCAGGTCGGCGTCGCGGTGCCAGAGCATCACCGCCTCGTGGCCGTCGAGCGAGACCGCGTGGGCGCAGTCGCGCTCCGACCACGTCCCCGGGAAGACGGCGATGCCGAAGCGCATGCTCAGGGCGCGGTCTCCAGGGGGGAGGCGGCAGGGGGGAGGCCCCCCGCGGGTGGGCGCGTGAGCGCCCGGTCGAGCACGCGGAGCGAGTCGATCCGCCAGTCCTCGATCACCGGGTTGCACAGCAGCCGCCCGCACATCTCGGAGACGGCGGAGCGGGCAGCCTCCTCGTCGTCGGCCTCGACCACCAGCTCGACGAACTTGCCGACCCGGGCGGAGGTCACGCCGTCGAAGCCGAGCCGGCGCAGCCCGGCGCGCACGCTCAGCCCCTGCGGGTCGTTGATCACCGGCCGGAGGGTGACCACGACCTCGGCGGTGAAGCTGCTCACAGCTCCAGCCCGCAGATCCGCCGCGCCGCCTCGAGGTACTTCTCGCGGGTGACCCGCACCACCTCGTCGGGCAGCTCGGGACCGGGGGGGCGCTTGTCCCAGTCCAGGGTCTCGAGGTGGTCGCGCACGAACTGCTTGTCGAAGGCGGGCTGGGGCTCGCCCTCGCGCCAGGTCGCCGCCTCCCAGAAGCGCGAGGAGTCGGGGGTGAAGAGCTCGTCGATGAGGGTCAGCTCGTCGCCGACGAAGCCGAACTCGAACTTGGTGTCGGCGAGCAGCATCCCCGCCCGCGCGCACACCTCGGTGGCGCGGTCGAAGAGGGCCAGGGAGACCGCCTCCAGCCGCTGCGCCAGCTCCGCGCCGACCAGCTCGGCGAGGTGGGCGCGCGAGATGTTCTCGTCGTGCCCCTCGTCGTTCTTCGACGCGGGGGTGAAGCGGGGCCGCGGCAGCCGCGCCGACTCGCCGAGCCCGGGCGGGAGCGGCTCGCCGGCGAGGGTGCCCTCGCTCCGGTACTCCTTCCACCCGGAGCCGGCGAGGTAGCCGCGCACCACGCACTCGATGTCGATCCGCCCGGCGTGCGCGGTGCGCATCGACCGCTCGCGCCAGCTCTCCCAGGGAACCGCGCGCGGCAGCGACGCTGGGTCGTCCTCGCGGAGGTGGTTGGGGACGATGTCGCCGGTCTGCGCGAACCACCAGCGCGACATCTGGGTGAGCACCCGCCCCTTGTCGGGGATGGCGGTGGGCAGCACCACGTCGAAGGCGCTGATCCGGTCGGTGGCGACCATCAGCAGGGTGCCGTCGCCGAGGTCGAAGGTGTCGCGCACCTTGCCGCGGCGGAACACGGCCAGCCCCTCGCCGGTCGCGGTGGAGAGCACGTCGCCTCGCATCACAGCCTTCCCCCTTCATCCTCTGGGCACTGACGTGCCCAATGGTCGGGGGGCCTCCCCCAGGCCATGATGCTCCGCAAGCTCCGCATCACAGCCTTCCCCCTCCGATCCCCGCCTCCACGGCCAGCTCCGGCCGGGCGGCGGCGGTGGTGTCGCCCGGCGCCTCGACCGGCAGCCCGAGGCGCCGGTAGGTCTCGTCGACGTACCTGGTGAAGGCCATGGGGTCGAACACCTCGTCGAGCCGCGGGTCGTCGAGCACGGCGCGCACCTCCTCGGATCCGCGCACCAGGTCGCGGAAGGGCGCCTCGCTCTCGCGGGCGCGCAGCGCCAGCGCCTGCACCGCGCGGTAGGCGCGCTCGCGCGGCCAGCCGGCCTCGTCGATGAGCGCGGTCATCAGCCGCTGGGTGAAGACCAGCCCGCCGCCCCAGTCCATGTTCTCGCGCATCCGCGGGGCGTCGACGCGCAGCCCGCGGACCACCCGGGTGGCGAGCTGGAGCATGTAGTCGAGCACCGCGAAGGCGTCGGGCAGCACCACCCGCTCGGCGGCGGAGTGGGAGATGTCCCGCTCGTGCCACAGGGCCACGTCCTCGAGGGCGACGAGGGCGTGGCCGCGGAGCAGCCGCGCCATCCCGCAGAGGCGCTCGCTGAGCACCGGGTTGCGCTTGTGGGGCATCGCCGACGAGCCCTTCTGGCGCTGCGCGAACGGCTCCTCGGCCTCGCCGACCTCGGTCTGCTGGAGCAGCCGGACGGCGGTGGCGAGCCGCTCGAGGACCGCCCCGAGGATGGCCATCGCCGCCACCAGGGAGGCGTGCCGGTCGCGGGCCAGCACCTGGGTGCAGGCGGGGGCGACGCCGAGGCCGAGGCGGCGGCAGACGTGCTCCTCGACCTCCGGGGTCACCGAGTTGTGCGTGCCCACCGCGCCGCTGATGTTCCCCACCGCCACCTCCGCGGCGGCGGCCTGGAGGCGGACGCGGCCGCGGCGCACCTCGTCCCAGTGGTTGGCGAGCTTGACCCCGAGGCTCAGCGGCTCGGCGTGGACGCCGTGGGTGCGCCCCGGCATCAGGGTGAGGCGGTGGGCGACGGCGAGGCCGGCGAGCGCCGCCTCCAGCGCCTCGGCGTCCTCGTCGACCACGGCGGCGGCGTCGCGGAGCTGGGTGGCCAGGGCGGTGTCGACCACGTCCGAGCTGGTCAGCCCGAGGTGGAGGAAGCGGCCGGCGTCGCCGGAGGTCTCCTGCACCGCGCTGACGAAGGCGGCGAGGTCGTGGCCCTGCTCGGCCTCGAGCTCGGCCACCCGGGCGACGTCGACGCGGGCGGCGGCGCGCAGCGCGGCCGAGGTGCCGGCGGGGATGCGACCCGCCTGCTCCCACCCCTCGCAGGCGAGCAGCTCCACCTCCAGCCACCGCCGCAGCCGGGACTCCTCGCCGAAGATCTCGGCGATACGTGGCGGGGTGTAGCGGGGGATCACGTGTCCGGATTGTACCGGGGGCCGCCGTCAGGCCTCCGGCGCCCTCCGGACGGCGTATGGGACACCGGGGACACGTCTCCGACGTCGGTTCCGCCCGACCGGTCAGGTGGGGGTCGCGGCGCCGCGCGGCCCATATACTGTCGGCGGTCCTTCTCAGCCCCGGCGGCCCCCGCCGGAGGCGCCGTCCCGCCCACCGAGATGACGTGCTCGCCGTAACCCCGGAGCCACGCCTCCCGTTGTTCATACACATACGCACGGCTGCAGTCCGATGACACTGCCGAGAGCGTATGAGGACGGTCTCGTCGAGCGCGCCAAAGAGGATCCTGCGGCCTTCGGCGAGCTGTACGACCACTACTTCGGGCAGATCTATCGCTTTGTCTACAGCCGGATCCGAAACCAGGAGGCTGCGGAGGACATCACCGCCGAGGTGTTCTTCAAGGCCCTCCGCGCCATCGGCCGCTACCGACCCAGCGGCCACCCCTTCAGCGCCTGGCTCTACCAGATCTCAGTGAACGCAATAGCCGACCACTACCGCGCCAAACGACCCGAGTCCGACCTGGACTCGGTGATCGGTGTCGCCTCCACGGACCGCTCGGTCGAGGATGCGATCTCCGAGCGGGACGAGGCCGCCCGGGTGTGGGCCGCCATCGACTCGCTGCCCATCCATCAGCGCACCGCGCTCACCCTCAAGCTCGGCGAGGACCTCAAGCTCGCCCAGATCGGCGAGATCATGGGCAAGAGCGAGGGAGCGGTGAAGCTGCTCATCCACCGCGGCATGATCGGGGTGCGCCAGCGCCTCGGCGTCGTCCCCCACGCGGAGCGGGTCTGATGGACACCAGGCGCTGGAACGACGCCTCCGACCCGGAGCTCGAGCAGCTCGCCGGCGGCGACCTCGACATGCTCGAGCTGAGCAGGCGGCTGCGCGCCGCGCGGCCAGAGCCACGGATCGACCCCGAGTTCCAGCGGCGCCTCCGCGCCCAGCTGATGACCGCCGCCGAGACCCAGCTGCGCCCGCGTGGCCTGGGCCGGCTGCTGCGCCCGCGCAGCAGCCTCTTCGCCTACGGGGCGGCCGGCCTGGGCGGGGCGATGATCGCCGCCGCGGCGCTCGCCTACTACGCCCCTCACAGCGACCACGTCACCGTGGTCCAGGGCGTGGCCAAGATCAACGAGCAGCACTCGGTCAACCCCGGCAACGTCATCACCATCTCCTTCAACCACGAGATGGACCGCAGCTCGGTGGAGCGGGGGCTGAAGATCCAGCCGGCGATCGCCTACTACCCGCCGACCTGGCACGGCACCGAGCTGGTCATCACCCCCAAGCACAGCCTGCAGCCGAACTCGCCGTACGTGGTCACGATCCCGAGGAGCGCCGCCCGCGACCTCAAGGGCGACGTGGCCACGAGGGACGTCGTCATCACCTTCGGCACCAGCCCGGTGGTGCCCGCCCCCACCGGCAGGCCACTGGGACCGGTCGCGCTCGCCGCCCACGAGGCGGGCGCCGTGGCCGACGGCAGCCTCCTCGGCTTCAGCGGCGACGGCTCGCTGCTCGCCACGGCGGGCCTGGTCGCCGCCCCGGCATCCGCCGGCGGCTCGCCCGCCACCCCCGCTCCCGCGCCCGCCCTGGTCCGCTACGGCGGCGATGGCCCCGTCCGCCTCGGCGACGCCGTCACCGCGGTGGCGCTGAGCCCGGCGGGCCACTCCCTGGCGACGCTCACCCCGTCCGGCGACGGGCAGCACGGGGTGGTCGCGGTGTCGGACACCGACGGCACCCACCGCTCCGTCCTCAGCAGCGTGGCCGACGCCGGCTCGCCGCTGGGCTGGGTCGGCGACGCCACCGCGGTCCTCTTCGTCAGCGGAGGCCAGCTGACCTCGGTCGACCTCGAGCACCACGTGGGCACCGTCGGGGTGCGCCTCGATCCGAGCCAGCAGGTGCGGCTCGCGCCGTGGGGCCGCTACCTCTTCGTCGGTCCGCCGGCCGCCACCAC
>JAQBPH010000579.1:0-2609 GCA_028287625.1 Chloroflexota bacterium
ACCGCCCGGACCGTCGAGGGCCACCTCACCAACGTCTTCACCAAGCTCGACGTCAGGGCACGTATCGAGCTGTCGGCAGCGCTCGGCGCGACCGCCACGCGCGGCGCCCAGGCCTGACGACCGCCTCACAGCGCGGCTGTCAACACACCGAGAGCGTCCGTGAGCTTCGTGTTCTCGCTGTAGTCGACGGGACAGGCGATCACGGAGACGGCGTCGTCGGCGAGCGCTCGGCGAAGGGCGGGCAGCAGCTCGCCCGCAGCCGTCACCGCATAGCCCTTGGCACCGAATGCCCTGGCATAGCTGACGAGATCGGGGTTGGAGAAGGCGACGTGAGAGGATCGACCCAGCTCGAGCTCCATCTTCCATCGGATGAGCCCGTAGGCCTGGTCGACCCACACCAGGGCGACCAGGGGAACGCGCTCGCGCACCGCGGTCTCCAGCTCCTGGCTGTTCATCAGGAAGCTGCCGTCGCCCATGACTGCGAGGACCCTGGCCGAGGGACGGGCGAGCTTCGCTCCCAGCGCTCCGGGGAGGGCGAAGCCCATGGTGGACAGCGCGTTGGAGATGAGACAGGTGTTGGGTCTGTAGGTGGGGTAGAGCCGCGCCATCCACATCTTGACCGCCCCGGTGTCCGCCAGGACGACATCGCCCTCGCCCATGGCCGCGCGAATGTCAGCGACGATACGCTGGGGCTTGAGCGGGAAGGAGTGGTCGCCGACGCCGCCCTCGAGCTCCGCGCGGTGCAGGTCGCGAATGCGGACATCCGCAGGCGGGAGCCCTTTTCTCGCCGGCACCAGCTCCGCCAGCGTATCGAGGGTCTCGGCGATGTCGCCGATGACCTGCGCCTCGGGAAGGTAGTGCGTGTCCGTGTCCGGTGAGAACCGGTGGATGTGGACGATACGCTTGTCCTCATCCGGATTCATCCGCACGGGGTCGAACTCCTGCAGCTCGTAGCCCACCGCGACGATGACGTCGGCCCTGTCGAAGGCGAAGTTCTCGTAGTCGTGCCGCATGAATCCCATCGGGCCCACCGCGCTGGGGTGGCGGTCGTCGATCGTCCCCTTGCCGTGAAAGGTGGTGGCCACGGCGATCCCGAGTCTCTCGGCGAACCGCGTCAGCGCCGAGCACGCACCCGCCCCGGCCCGCGCGACGCCGCCGCCCGCCAGCACGATGGGATTCGTGGCCCCGGTCAGGATCGCCGCCGCAGCCTCGACCTCTGCGGCCCTGGGCGTCTCCGTCGCCGTCCGGCGCCGCAGCAGTGGCCTCACCGCGCTGGAGGAGAGGGCAGCCTCGATGTCCTCGGGCAATCCGAGGTACACCGCGCCGCATCGCTCCGTCTGCGCCAGGTCGAAGGCGCGACGCACCATCTCCGGAACCGAGCCCGGCGTTGGAATGACGTCGGCCCGCTTGGTCACCGGACGGAAGAGACCGGCCAGGTCCACCGCCTGGTGGGACTCCTTGTAGCTGCGCTCACGCCCGACCGCCGCGGAGATGGCCACGAGGGGCGTCGAATCGGTCTGTGCGTCGGCGGTGCCGAGCAGCAGGTTGATCGCCCCTGGGCCAAGGGTCGCGGAGCACACGCCGGCCTTGCCCGCGAGCCGGCCGTACACGTCGGCCATGAACGATGCGCCCTGCTCGTGCCGGACCAGGACGTATCGAATCGACGATGAGTTCAGGGCATCGACGAAGTGGATGTTCTCCTCTCCGGGGATCCCGAAGACGTACTCCACGCCCTCGGCCTCGAGGCACTCGACCAGCAGGCTGGCCACGGTACGACCTGGCATCTGCATTCTCGCTCTCGGTCGTATCTGAGCTCAGTCGAGGAGCTCGACGGTGACGAAGCGGAGCACGTCGTCCCCGACGTTCTCGAGGTCGTGGATCAGGACGTCGTCGGGGCTTGGCTCCTGGTACTGGGACTCTCCAACCCGGTACTCCCGCACTCGCACGGTACCGTCGCCCGAGCGCTGGCGGCCAGGCCCCCCGTCGACAACCGTCCAGAAGTACCTCCGGGTGTGGGCGTGGAAGGGAGCCCGCTCTCCCGGAGTGAGGCGCACCTCCCACACCCTCACGTGCTCGTTCTCGAGGAGGACCTTGGTCCCGACCTCGAGGTTCCTCGGCGCCGTCCTCAGCTCGGTGTCGAACTCGGCGGGGTCGAACGTGCCCTCGGTGAGAATCGTGATCTTCACGTCGGTCCCATCTGTCACGTCGCCACCGCGACGTACTTCACGTTGACGTACTCGTTGATGCCCTCGTGGCCGCCCTCGCGACCCAACCCCGACTGCTTGACGCCGCCGAAGGGCGCGGCCGCGTTCGACACCACGCCCTGGTTGAGGCCGACCATCCCCGCCTCGAGCGACTCCGCGACGCGCAGCGCGCGATGCAGGTCGCGCGTGTACGCGAACGCGACCAGGCCGAACTCGGTGTTGTTCGCCGCGGCGATCCCCTCCTCCTCGGTGCGGAAGGTGGCGATCGGCGCCACCGGACCGAAGACCTCCTCGCGGAGGATGCGCGCGTCGTGGGGGACGCCGGCGAGCACTGTGGGCGGATAGAAATAGCCGGGACCCGGCATCGGGGAACCTCCGACGACCGTCCGGGCCCCCCGCTCCAGG